>CAZNCH010000105.1:0-5966 GCA_964571555.1 uncultured Lachnospiraceae bacterium
CAGGAGGAAACGAAGTTTACTCAGTGCGAGCGACGAATGGCGGTCAGGAACGAAGCGGAGGATGATATATGTTTCAGGATGGCAGGATTTGGATCGGTAAGACGGAAGCGGAGAATCTCTACATTTATCCGAAAATGGCGAACCGTCACGGTTTGATTGCCGGCGCGACCGGTACGGGTAAGACGGTAACCTTAAAGGTGTTGGCGGAATCGTTCTCGGACGCCGGTGTTCCGGTGTTCCTTGCGGATGCAAAGGGCGATCTTGCGGGGCTGTGCAGGGAAGGCGTCAACAGCGAGGACATGATCAGGCGAATGGAGTATTTCGGGCTGGCGGAAGCGGGCTTCAACTTTGACGCTTATCCCGTGAATTTCTGGGATGTTTACGGTGAAAAAGGGATGCCGCTTCGCACCACGATTTCGGAAATGGGACCGCTGCTTTTGAGCCGCATCATGGGCTTGAATGATGTGCAGACGGATATTTTGACGATCGTCTTCAAGATTGCGGACGATCATCAGTTATTGCTGATCGATACCAAGGATCTGAAGAAGATGCTGCAGTATGTCGGCGACAATGCCAAGGAATTCGGCATGGAATACGGCAATATTCCGGCAGCATCGATTGCGGCGATGATCCGCGCCGTTGTTGCGCTGGAATCCAACGGCGGAGAGCAATTCTTTGCGGAACCGGCGCTCAATATCAAGGACTGGCTCGCGCTGGACGGCAGAGGGAAAGGTTATATTCAGGTGCTTGATTGTCAGAAACTGATGCTGAACCCGAAGACCTACTCCATGTTCTTGCTGTGGATGATTTCGGAATTGTTCGAGACCCTGCCGGAAGTGGGAGATCCCGAGAAGCCGAAGATGGTATTTTTCTTTGATGAAGCGCATCTGCTCTTTGACGGCGCGCCCAGGATCCTTTTGGATAAGATCGAGCAGGTGGTGAAGTTGATCCGCTCCAAGGGCGTCGGAATCTACTTCATCACACAGAATCCGAGAGATATTCCGGACGGCGTTTTGGCGCAGCTCGGCAATAAGATACAGCATGCGCTGCATGCCTACACACCGAACGAGCAAAAGGCGATGCGCGCGGTTGCCGCCGGATTCAGAGAGAATCCCGGCTTTGATACCTATACGGTTCTGAGTGAACTCGGCACAGGGGAAGCGGTGGTTTCGGCGCTTGGGGAAGACGGCATTCCGACTATGGCAGAGCGCGCCAGGATCCTTCCGCCCGCCAGTTGGTTCGGCGCGATCGACGACGGTACGAGAAGCGATAAGATCAACAGTTCGGCGCTATACGGCAAATATAACTACTATGTAGATCAGTTTTCCGCTTATGAGAGACTGACCGCCCTTTATTCCGAAGCGGAGAAGCGCATGGAGGAAGAGCGGGCTGCCGCAGAGTTGAGCAAGGCGGAAGAAGTTGCTGCGGCGGAAACGGAGAAAGCGAGAATCGCCGCAGAGAAGGAAGCTGCCAGAGAGACTGCAAGGCTGGAAAAGGAAGCTGCCAGAGAAGCCGCAAGGCTGGAAAAGGAAGAAGCAAGGGAAGCGGCGCGACTGGAGAAGGAAGCCGCAAAGCGTGAGAACAACAGAAAGCGTGCGGTCAAAACCGCAACGAAAGGCATTGCAAGTTCGGCTGCGGGAACGATCGGGAGAGAAATCGGAAATACGTTCGGCAGTTCCGTCGGCGGGTCTTTCGGCAAGAAGATCGGCGGTAATTTGGGCGCATCCCTTGGGCGCGGTATCATCGGTACTTTATTTAAAATGTAGGCGTGAACTGCAGCGGAATACGATATTTTGAAGCTGAAATATAGTATTGTCATCAATGCAAGACAATACTATATTTTTGCGGGAAAGAGATGAGGAATCAATGAGAAAGAGCGGAATACTGCTTCCGATCACGAGCCTGCCGGGGCAATACGGCATCGGCACTTTCGGACAGGAAGCTTATGAATTTGTTGACAGACTGCATGAGGCGGGTCAGGGCTACTGGCAGATTCTGCCGCTGGAACCGACCGGCTACGGGGATTCTCCGTACCAGTCCTTTTCGACCTTTGCAGGCAATCCGTATCTGATCGATCCGAAAATGCTGATGGAAGACGGTCTGATCAGAGAAGAGGAACTTGCGGGAATCGATTTCGGTCCCGCGGAAGAGTGGATCGATTACGAGAAGATTTACCATTCGCGCACACCGATTCTCAAGATGGCTTATGGGCGTTTCGATGCGGAGCAATACGACGATTATGATGATTTTCAGCGGGAGAATGCGTTCTGGCTGGAAGACTATGCGCTTTATATGGCGATTAAGAACGCAAGCGGCGGCGCTGCGTTTATCGACTGGGAAGACGGTCTGCGGCTTCGTCGGGAAGAAGCGCTGGATCGAGCGCGTGTACAGTATGCCGGTGAGATCGACTATATTCGTTTCCAGCAGTATTATTTCATGCGGCAATGGAAGGCGCTCAAGGCTTACGCCAACGAAAACGGCGTTGAAATCATCGGCGATATTCCGATCTATGTTGCGTTCGACAGTGCGGATACCTGGTCGAACCCGAATCTGTTCCAGTTTGATGCGGAAGGAATGCCGATCGCCGTGGCGGGCTGTCCGCCCGACGCTTTCTCGGAATCGGGTCAGTTCTGGGGGAATCCGTTATATCAGTGGACCTATCATGAGGCTACCGGTTATGCATGGTGGATCGAGAGAATCAGACATTGCAGGGAACTCTATGATGTGATCCGTGTCGACCATTTCAGAGCCTTTGATTCCTATTATGCGATTCCGTTCGGAGATGCGGATGCAAGAAACGGAAAATGGGAAGCAGGTCCCGGCATGCGGCTCTTTGATGCCTTGAAAAATGCGTTTGGAGATTTGCGCATCATTGCGGAAGATCTCGGTTACCTGACCCCGTCTGTTCGGGCGCTGGTGAAGGAGACCGGTTATCCTGGCATGAAGGTTCTGCAATTTGCGTTCAACCACAATGATCCCAGTGATTATCTGCCGCACAACGATCACCATAACAGTGTGGTCTACACGGGGACGCATGACAACAACACCTTGATCGGGTGGCTGAAAGAACTGTCTTTGGAGGATTATGCCTATACGAAGGAATACATGCATCTTGAGACGGATGATCCGGTTATGCTTGCTGAGGGAGTGATCCGGCTTGCGATGCACTCCGTTGCAGACACCTGTATCATTCCGATGCAGGAATTTCTGCAACTTGACGGCTTCGCCAGAATCAATCAGCCAGCGACCTTCGGTCTGAACTGGAAGTGGCGCATGAAGGACGACGCCTTTCCGGAGGAACTTGCGAAGAAGATTCACAGAATGACATGGTTATACGGGCGTTTATGAATTGATGCGAGGGCACAGGACTTACGCTGTAAGACAAATAATGAGAAGTGAGAAGTCATAGGATAAGAAGTGGGTCGTTCCGCAATCGGATATGATTTTTCATTGTGTAATTGATGTAATGGATCTGATGTTTGGAGGGAGAATCGTTTATGTTAGGGAAGAGAATCGGCATGTCCTTGTTCGGCGTGATCATTTGCGCGATCAGCGTCGGCATTTTTAAAATCGCAGCGCTCGGTGTGGATCCGTTCCAGTCTCTGATGAGCGGTCTGGATCAGTGGGTCCCGATTCGTTTCGGGACGCTTTACGTGATTGTGAACGCGATTCTGCTGCTGTTCAGTATTATTGCGGATCGGCACAACATCGGCATTGCAACGTTTATTAACCTGTTTCTGCTCGGCTATATCACGGAATATACCTATCAGTATTTGCAGACGGTATTTCCGGATCCGTCGATGCTGATCAGACTTGCCTGTCTGCTTGTCGGGATCGTGGTCATTTGTTTCGGTTCCGCTTTCTATATGACGGCGGATCTGGGTGTGTCGACTTACGATGCGGTTGCGATCGTCATGTCCGGCAAATGGAAGCTCGGGAAATTCAAATACATCCGTATTGCAACTGATCTTGTCTGCGTGATTCTGGGAATCGTATTTTTCCTGTTCGGCGGCGGATCGTTTGCCAAAATTCCCACGGTTGTCGGAATCGGTACGATCATCACCGCTTTCTTCATGGGTCCGCTCATTGATTTCTTCAATGTACATGCTGCGATTCCGTTTCTGAAGCAGGGGAAGCGAAAGATTGTTGAATCAAAGACGGATGGATCCGATGAGACGAATCAGACAGTGAGCGGCGTGGAAGAATCATAAGCAGAGATCGAAAACATCACGGTTCAATCTTGACAAATGTGGAATCACAAGGTAGAATTATTTCGTTGCGTGATTGCGACATGCAGGAATGGCGGAATTGGCAGACGCGCACGGTTCAGGTCCGTGTGATAGCAATATCATGAGGGTTCAAGTCCCTTTTCCTGCACGATTTCCAGGAAGAACGGAATTAAGCGAAAACTTAATTCCGTTTTTTGATGTGGAGAACCGTTTATCTTACGGAAACGACCATCTGTTGAAAATCAGTTGAAACAACCGAGGTTTTGGACTATTTTATGGATAGAAGGCGATACGGGAGGAAAAGTGAACGTGAACGTAGAGGTGAAGTTGGACAATTCGGCGGAGGAAACAAAGGTGATTGTCATTACAAGGCAGTTATCCGAGGAAGTGGAAGAGATCGTCCGGAAGATTTCTGAAACCAAACCGCAGATGATGGCGGGGTTCTCTCAGAATACGGTGACATTGCTTGATCCGCAGGAAATTATCAGGATTTATTCCTCCAACGGAAAGGTATTCGCGGTGACGGGATCAGGCGAGTACAGTCTGCGATTGCGTATGTACGAACTTGAGGAAAGACTGAAAGTGAATTCGTTTGTCCGCATTTCCAATTCCGAGATCATCAATTTGAAAAAGGTTAAGAATTTTGATTTAAGTTTCACGGGAACCATCTGTGTCATCTTCGAAAACGGCGAGAAATCCTATGTATCCCGCAGGTATGTATCAACAATTAAATCTGTTTTAGGAATATAAGAGAGGTGACAATCATGAAAAAAATTCTGCTTCGCAGCCTGATCGGAGCGCCGATCGGCGTAACTGTCAGTTTGATCATAACAGTGGTGATTTCCATGCTCATCGGTGATGGAAATTACTATCCGGTTGTTCCGTCCGCCATCGATTCTTTCGGGTCGGAAATGACGGCTGTTCTGGTTCAGACGATTCTGTCGTTCGTTTACGGCGCGGCTTATGGGGGCGCTTCCGTGATTTGGGAAAGCGAATGGAGTATTCTCAAAATGACGCTGGCGCATCTGCTGATATGTTCTGTCGCAACATTGCCGATTGCATACGTGATGCATTGGATGAAGCACAGCCCACAGGGTATCTTGCGTTATTTCGCGATCTTCTTCGGGATATACTTTGTCATTTGGCTTTCGCAGTATGCAGGGATGCGTAAGAAGATCAATGAAATCAATCAGGGACTGTCAAAGCGGTAGGTCGGAAGTCGGATCAAACAGAAAAAGTGTCTTGCTTGCAAGATGCTTTTTTTGTTTGAAACGCTGCAATTTGTGTTATTCTATGTTAGAAAACAAAAATTTCGGAAAACCGTAATTGTATGAAGCGGGAAATAAGATATCATCGGCAGAGAAAACGAAATCTTTACAAATAATGCGGGAGGATACTTGCAATGACAACAGACAGATTATATTTTGCGTCCGACTACCAGGAGGGAGTGCACCCACTGATTCTCCGGAAATTGACGGAGACCAATATGGAGCATACGACGGGATACGGAACGGATCCCTATTGTGAATCGGCAAGGGAACGGATTCGGGAAGCCTGCGCGTGTCCGGAAGCAAAGGTGCAGTTTCTGGTCGGCGGAACGCAGACCAACGCTACCGTGATTACCGCATTGCTGCGCGGATATGAGGGCGTAATTGCGGCTGATTCCGGTCACATTGCCGTCCATGAAGCGGGTGCAATCGAAGCCGGCGGACACAAGGTGCTGACCCTGCCGGGAAC
>CAZNCH010000106.1:0-5934 GCA_964571555.1 uncultured Lachnospiraceae bacterium
GTTTCCATGCTCTGCCGTACCTCTTGCCGGAGGAGTAACCGCGCGTGAACTTCTCATAGTGCTGCTGCATAACCTTGGCATGCTCTTCACAGTACAGACCATCGGTCAGCTTCGGGCAGCCGGGGTAGCGGCACGGCCTCTTTGGTTTCATAGGCATGGCTGCCTCCTTTCCGGACAAAAGAAAAGCCCTGCAGTGTTTCCTGCAAGGCTTAGGGCTGCGCGTGCAGCCGTTCTTTATTCTGTTTCGCTGATTATATACTATCATAATGGCGGGGTGGACATCTTTGGACAAAGCAGGACATTTCGGGCGCATTTCATATGATGATGGGATGCTCCGGCAGAGAGGCATGCTGCAGAGCCTTGCCATGCCAGCGACGGATCGTGCGGGCGTCGGCACAAAGCTCGATGCCGATCTGCTCCCAGGTAAGTCCATGAATGTAACGATACTTTAAAACCATGCGTTCATCTGTATCCGGCACAGCCTCGATGACCTCACGGATCTGTTTCTTTAGGTCGGAGAGAGTTTCAAGCTCTGCCGCGATCTTGTTTTCCAGATCCCACATCTTTTCCAGCGTCCGGATAAAGGGTGCGTCCGTAGATCGAGAGGTCTGTACACGATCCTTGTCATATTGGATTGCCGACACGCTGCCAGCCATCACCCGGAGGTTCTGTACTTCCATCGTGTCGGACTTGATCTTCTGGTCAAGGCGATAAGCCTGATGAAGATATTCTTTTACGGTCATTTTGACTTCGCCTCCTCTCGCAGCTTTTGTATCAGGTAGTCGCCATCTACACTGGTGATGGTCTGATACCAGGCAGAATGGAAAAATCGTTCTATTTCCATCGCAGTGGACATGGCGTCTGTATTCTGTGGTTTTTTCTTCAGGCGCTTTAAGGCATCCCGATAATCCTTCACTGCCTGCAGAATGATGGCATTGATAAGATTTTCATACGGTCTTGTCATCGTGGCACCTCCAGATCCACCTTGACGGCATCAATCAAAGCGGACTGGGTCAGCTCCTTTTTGGAGAGTGCCTTCAGGATGCGTTCATCAATGGTGCCCTTGGTAATGATGTGCTGGATGACTACGGTATGAGACTGCTGGCCTTGCCGCCAGAGCCTTGCATTTGTCTGCTGGTATAATTCCAACGACCATGTGAGCCCGAACCAGACGAGAGTGGAACCGCCTGCCTGCAGGTTTAGGCCGTGTCCGGCTGAGGCAGGATGGATGACTGCTACAGGAATCTTTCCCGCATTCCAGTCAGCAATGTCGCGGCTTGTCTTGATCTCCCGGACATTGAAGCGATTCTTGATCCGGGCCAGATCGTGTCTGAACCAGTAGGCCACCAGAAGCGGTTTTTCATTTGCGGCCTCGATAATATCCTCCAAAGCGTCCAGCTTCCGGTCATGGAACTCCATGATCTCGCCGGTATCGGAATAAATGGCACCGTTCGCAAGTTGGGAGAGCTTCCCTGTCAGCGCGGCAGCATTGGCGGCGGTTATTTCGCCATCCGGCAGCTGCAGGATTAACTCCTGCTTTAAATTCTCATATCGGTCACGCTCGGCATCCGAAAGCGCTACTTCATATTGCGTGGAAATGAGCTCCGGCATTTTCAGGTGGTCGGTGGACTTCATGGAAATCGTGATATCTGAAATCCTCCGGTAAATGGCATCTTCTGCATAGGGTAGCGGCTTATAGGAATATATGATTTCGCCATTTCGCTTGTCCGGAATGAAATAATTTATGCGGTACTGTGTGATAAAGCGACCGAGGCGCTGCCCCTTATCCAGCAGCTTGAATTCTGCCCAAAGATCCATCAGTCCGTTGGAAGAAGGCGTGCCGGTAATGCCGATGATCCTGTGGATATAGGGCCGAACCTTCATCAGGGACTTGAAGCGTTTTGCCTTGTGGTTTTTGAAGGATGAGAGCTCATCTATGATCACCATGTCAAAATCAAATGGGAATCCGGAATCGTCAATCAGCCACTGCAGGTTTTCGCGGTTGATGATTGTAATGTCGGCGCTTTGCAGCATGGCCGCTTTCCGTTCCTTGACAGTCCCGACTGCAACCGCATAGGTCAGACCTGAAAGGTGCGACCATTTTTCTATTTCGGAAGGCCAGGTATCACGGGCAACGCGGAGAGGCGCTACCACAAGGACTCGATGAATTTCAAAGCTGTCAAAAAGAAGGTCAAAGATCGCCGTCAGGGAGATGATTGTTTTTCCAAGACCCATATCTAACAGGACAGCCGCGATGGGGTGGGTCTCAATATATTGGATGGCATAAGCCTGATAATCATGTGGTTCGAATTTCATTCAGCATTCCTCCAATCTGCTCCGGGTCGTCAATGACATAGACCTTAAAGCCAAGCCGCTGAAGCAGCCGGTGCCTTGAGAGCTGAAGCGGTCGCGGCAGTTTTCCCGGAGCCTTAAGCTCTGCAAAAGCGATATGGCCGTCAGGGAGTAAGATCAGACGGTCGGGCATTCCTGCAAATCCCGGAGACACGAACTTCGGTGCAATCCCACCGGCCTTTTTTACTGCCGCTGTTAATTTGTTTTCTATCTGTTTCTCGTTCATTGGTAACCTCCGTCAGGCGCTTAATTACTGGGATGTGCAAGGTGTATCAATGGTATTTACTGAACTTTTTCTTATAGCTTTTTTTATTGCCCTAAGAGAGTTTTTATATAAGACCTTGATACACCTTGTCATTCATGGCTATTACTGCAGAAAATCCTCCTCTGCACCGTTGTCCTCACGAATGCGCAGCCCTTTAAAAAAGCGCTTCCGATTGAGTGTCAGCCGTTCAAATCCGGCCTTCTCCAGCGCAAAATAGAAGTCCGCCGTACTGCGCACATATTCGTTGCAGTCCAACGAGTAGTTGCGGTACGCCTGATACAGCGACGAGGAGCTTTCCTTAAAGGAGTCATCCACCTCGCACTTCTCATCCAGAAAATGTCCGAACCAGTCGTTCTGACTGCGGTATTCCTCGATGGCTTTCGTCACGCAGTCCGGGATCGGGATCTGGTAGCCCAGAGTAATTACCTTCATGGCTCCTTCGATGACCCAGGCCAGAATGCTTTCTCCGGCATTTTCATACAGGTACTCGCCGTAATTCTTGATGTCGGTTTTGCCCTCGATCTTGGCACCGAAGGGAATCACGATGAGCCTGCGCCAGATGCCGTCATCAGATGCGGAAACACGCGGCAGATGGTTGGTGTATAAAACCAGCGTGTGGCAGGGTTTGAAGGAGAACGGGTCTTTGTATTTCTTTTCCGCAAACACTTCATCGGTGGAGCAGAGCTGCTTGACGGTAGAATCATTGAGCCTTGCGCCTTCCTGCATTTCAGCAGCGATCAGAAGCCGCTTGCCCTTGACCTCCGCCATTTCCGGTTTGATGTTTCTGCGGCAGCCTACAGTCAGGGTATCTGCAGAGATGTTGCCACTGTAAAGGCCCAGCACACGGGAGATGGCATTCCAGAAGGTGGACTTGCCGTTTCGCCCGTCGCCGTAGGCAATGATGAGAGCTTCCACATAAACCTTGCCAATGGCGGCAAGACCGCAGATCATCTGAACATAGTCAATCAGCTGCTGGTCTTTCTGGAAGATGAGGCTTAAGTTATCAAGCCAGAGCTGCTGGCCTTTGATGCCGGGTGAAACTGAGGTGATCTTTGTAATAAAGTCATTTGCGGAATGCTCCCGCGCACCGGCCATTCCTTTTCTGAGGTCATAGGTCGCCTCCGGAGTGCAGAGCAAAAAGCAGTCGGCATCCAGATCACGCGGCGAGATCTCCAGCATCGGATGGGATTCCTTCAGCGTGGATGTGATATTCTTTGAGTCCCGGCGATGGACAGCAAAGCTCTGATATGCCTTGGCGGAGAGAAATTCCTGATAGGCTTCCATCTGGTCTTTGTTCATGAGCTGTTCAGCCTTGGCCTTGGATGTATTGTCCAGAATGTCCTGCGCTCCGCAGTTCTTTAGCTTCTGGGCTGCATCAATCATTGCTTTTGCTGATTCGTTCATCTGCCTGCGGGTCAGCTCATGGGCGACAGCCTGTGCGCCGGGCTCTGTTTCCTGCCAATAGTGATCGCTGTAACGGATAAAGTGCGTGGCCGGAGAGTAGCGGAGTTCGCCGGAGAAGTATTTTGCCAGAACTTCGGCCTGACCGACATCGGAGAAATCCTCCGGCTTGTAGCTGTTTTCGTCGTTGTAGGCTTCGGGAGGAACATAGCCGTCCTCCTTGCTGATCTTTAAGTAAAAGCGCTGGGCGCTGTGCCAGATGGTAGAAAGTTCATTGTTATCCAGCGGCGGGACGCAGGTCGCGGCTTTTTCCAGAAAACTCTGATAGGCTTTTTCAGAATCACCGTATTTCTTGATGACAATACCGGCAAAGCGGGACATAACAGCATTTCGACTGCCTTCCGGGATAACTGCGTCTTTTTTATGCCCACCGGGAAGGCCTGCATCGAACTCGTCGTCGTTTAAGAATTCCGTGAGATTCATGCGGCCAGGATAGAGCTCTACATTTGGCTCCTGTGTACCGAAAAAGAACCGAGCAGCATCCAGAGCCTTCGTATCAAAATACGGGAAGATGGAATTGACCAGCTTTTTCATGTCGCTGTAAAGGGTGGCGTCTGTCATCCGGTCGATGGGAAAGAGCACATGGAACTTCGGCCTTGCGGGCTTTCCGTTTTTCTCACGGTTATTGAAGCGGCTGTAGTGGATGGCAATACTCACGCCGGGAAATGCCTCCAGCACATCGGCAGGCGTGACCCAATCCTTCGGATCTTCCGAGTGATCGTTATCACAGTCAACGGGCAGGCAGTCGGCGGAGATGAAGTTTTCACCGTTGCGGTAGTGGTTCTTGTATTCGGCGCAAACATAGTCATGGCAGACAGCCTCTCTCAGGTTGTCCGTATTCATGACGACGGTCTTGTGCGGGTAGGAGCAGTTGCCGGGATTTCCGGTAAAATCAGCACTATAAAGTGTGAACATCAGTCATACACCTCCCCGGATTCGTCTTCGAGCACCTTTGTGATAAATTTCAGCGCCCGGATCATGGTTTCCAGCTCGCAGTCACCGCCGAGGGTGACTTCAAAACCATTACAGCCGTATTTGTCCATGAAAGGCGTGACATGAATATCTGTGCAGGCCTCATCGGAGATGCGGAAATAGGTGCGGCTGCCATGACCGGTATCGCCGCCCTGATAGCCGTTTGTCCCAGCTTCAACTTCGAGAATATTGGCGCTTACAACGTCACGGGTATAGGTCGTAATTTCTGTGCCGTCCTGCAGCTTTCTGCGATTTTCTTTAACTTCATACATAGCGTTAAACCTCCTGACATTCTTCTGTGAAATAGCGCAGGCAGTGGTTCTTCCACTTGGCGCGTTTGATTTCTGATTCCATTCCGGACGAGATGCGACTTCCGAATACCCAGACCTCCGAGCATTTGCTCATGAGGGCATTCCCAAAAAACAGTCCCAGTTCCCGTTCGTCCGAGCGGTTGTCATCCAGAAATTGCGGAAACAACAGATGTGGGGCGATGGGGATATATCCTTGCTCCACGGCAAAGCGGCAATAGCGTCTTGCGGCGGCTACATTTCCTTCCACATCACCGGAATAGGGTGAGCAGATGTAGACGATAGGCCGGAATGCGCGAAGCGCTTGTTTTTCGCTATTCTGGATATTGGCCAGTGCTTCTCCCGCAGTCGGGTCTGGATAACCTTCACCATTTTGATAATCAAGATTCAATTTGGAGTTCTCCTTTCCGGGTGGATATAGAAAAGGCGTCCACCTCTAATTTCCCACTGGAGATGAACGCCTGATTTGAGCGGATGATTTTTAATCTTTTTTATAAAAGTCTGTAACGTAGCCATCAGCACGGAGCTTGAGACCGGGAGTCCACGGCGGTGTTCTGCCCATTTGTTCACACAGGA
>CAZNCH010000107.1:0-5854 GCA_964571555.1 uncultured Lachnospiraceae bacterium
GCAGCGTGTTCCGCCTCTTCCCAGGCTGCCTTTTCCCAGTATAAGCCGATTTCCGGATAGCCTTCTCTGTGCGCTACTCTGGACATTGCAAGATACATGCCGACCTCGGTGCATTCCGCCGTGTAATTGGCTCTTAAATCATCGAGGATATCCTCGCTCACGCCCTTTGCCACACCGACAACATGCTCAGAAGCCCATGTCATCTCTCCGCCCTGTGCCGTAAACTTCTCAGCGGGTGCGTTACAAACGGGGCACTTCTCCGGTGCGGAATCTCCCTCATGAACATAACCACATACCTGACATACATACTTCATACTCTTTTCTCCTTTTCCTGTGCTGTGAATGAACTACTTTGTTTCTGATGCGGAAATACAGTTTCCGCACAGTCCGTAAAAATGTGTTGCATGACCATCGATTCGTCCGTCAAAACTCGCTGCTGCCTGTGCATCCAAATCGGATGAGAGCGTCGGGTCCAGATTAAGATCCAAAACCCTGTGACAGGAAGTGCAGATGAAGTGGAAATGCGGTGCGACCTGTCCGTCGAAACGGTCTACGCCGTCTTCCAGATGCAGTTTCCGAATCTCGCCCATCTCTGTTAAGAGCGTCAGGTTACGATACACGGTGCCGAGACTGAGCTTGGGAAAGTCCTTTCGCAGATTCTCATACACCACATTGGCGGTCGGATGATCGTGCCGCGTCATCAGAAATTCTTTGATGGCGCTTCGTTGGCGACTATGTTTTAAATTCACAGTGCCCTCACTTTCCAAAAATAATAACGATTACTATTATTAGTATAGTCGTATTTTTTGTTCTGTCAAGTGGGATTTATAAATTTTTTATAGATGTTTAAGGGAAAATCGCGGCATAGGGTGCTATAATCTTCATTATAAGACAGAATCAACAAGATAGTTTCAGTGATATGAGAGGAGTATGGGCGCATGAAATTGAAGACCAGACTGCTGTTAAGCGGCGTGATCATGGTCATTGCACCGCTGGCGATGACGATAGCGGCGTTTGTCTTATTGGGAATCTTCAAATTCAGAACCGTATATGAGACCGCCGGACTCAAGCCGAATATCATTTATGAGGTTCCGACCAACGCACTGATGGCTTTTCTCGTACAGTTTTTTGTCGCGATTACGGCAATTCTGATCGTGACGAGTCTTCTGTTGACCAGGCAGACCTATATCAGCGTGGCGAAGCCGGTCTGGAAACTGAACGAAGCTATGCGGCAGCTCGGCAAGGGGAATCTGGATTATTCCATTGCAACGACCGGAACGGATGAGTTCAGCGAGCTGTGCAATAATTTCGACGTCATGCGCAGAGCAGTGAAAGAGACGATGGAGACCAAGGTCAAGTATGACCGGGACAATCGCGAACTGGTCAGCAATATCTCCCATGATTTGAAGACGCCGATCACATCCATTAAAGGCTATGTGGAAGGGATCATGGACGGCGTGGCGGATACGCCCGAGAAGATGGATCGCTATATTAAGACGATCTATAATAAGGCGAACGAAATGGATCGGCTCATCAATGAACTGACCTTATATTCGAAGATTGATACGAATCGTGTTCCTTATGATTTTCACAGGCTGAATGTCAAGGAATTCTTCAACGACTGCGTGGAGGAGATCGGTCTGGATCTGGAGTCGAAAGGGATCAAACTGATCTACAGCAACTATGTGGAAAGCAGCACCCGCGTGATCGGAGATCCGGAGCAGCTCTGCCGCGTGATCAACAACATCATCGGCAACGCCATCAAATACATGGACAAGGCGAACGGAACGATAGATATTTGCGTGGTGGATAACAGCGACAGCATTCAGGTTGAAATCGAGGATAACGGCAAGGGAATCGCGGCGAAGGATCTGTCGAATATTTTCGATCGGTTCTATCGGACGGATGCGTCGAGGAATTCTTCTCAGGGCGGCAGCGGGATCGGTCTTTCGATCGTCAAGAAAATCATCGAGGATCACGGCGGCTACATCTGGGCAACGAGCAAAGAAGGCGAGGGCACGACGATTCATTTCGTGCTTCGGAAATATATAGAGAATACGGAGAAAGCATCAGGAGAGGAGCAGGAGGAAGTATATGAACAAGGTGTTGATTATTGAAGACGAGCAGGCGATTGCGGAACTGGAAAAGGATTATCTGGAACTGTCCGATTTCGCGGTTACGATCGAAAATGACGGGAGCAAGGGTCTGGAGCGCGCACTGAAAGAGGATTACGACCTTCTGATTCTGGATCTCATGCTGCCGGGAACCGACGGCTTCGAGATCTGCAAAGAGGTTCGAAAGACAAAGAATATGCCTGTGATCATGGTTTCCGCGAAAAAGGATGACATTGATAAGATTCGGGGTCTGGGACTGGGCGCCGATGATTATATGACGAAGCCGTTCAGCCCGAGCGAACTGGTGGCGCGGGTGAAAGCGCATCTTGCAAGGTATGAGCGTCTCATCGGAACGAATCCGAATACGAATGAGGTGATCGAGATTCGCGGTCTCAAGATCGATAAGACTGCAAGACGCGTCTATATCAACGGGGAAGAGAGGGCTTTTACCACCAAGGAGTTCGATCTGCTGACTTTTCTTGCGCAGAATCCGAACCATGTTTTCACGAAGGAAGAACTGTTCCGGAAGATCTGGGAAATGGACTCCTTCGGAGATATCGCGACCGTGACCGTACACATCAAGAAGATTCGCGAGAAGATCGAGATCGACACTTCGAATCCGCAGTATATCGAGACAATTTGGGGTGTCGGCTATCGATTTAAGATTTGAGCGGCTTTCCCCACATAAATATAAGTAGAAATGAATCTTGCCAAACACGCCCTGATTATCTATAATTAAGGGCGTGTTATGTTCTGTAGAAAGAAAATACGAGTAGGAGTGAATGATGGCAGATAAGAAAATGGTGGAAGCGATCACATCCATGGAAGAGGACTTCGCGCAGTGGTACACCGATGTCGTGAAAAAGGCGGATCTGATCGATTATACCTCCGTGAAGGGGTGTATGGTATTCAAGCCCGCCGGCTATGCAATTTGGGAGTTGATCCAGAGCCAGATGGACGCACGTTTCAAGGAGACGGGGGTAGAAAACGTATATCTTCCCATGTTCATTCCGGAGAGTCTGCTTGAGAAAGAAAAAGATCATGTCGAGGGCTTTGCGCCGGAGGTCGCCTGGGTCACTATGGGCGGACTGCAGCCGCTGCAGGAGCGGATGTGCGTCAGACCGACGTCGGAAACGCTGTTTTGCGATTTTTACAAAAATGAAGTACAGTCCTACAGAGATCTGCCGAAGGTATATAATCAGTGGTGTTCCGTTGTCCGCTGGGAGAAGGAGACCAGACCGTTCCTTCGTTCCAGAGAATTTCTGTGGCAGGAAGGGCATACCATTCACGCAACGTACGAGGATGCGGAAGCAAGAACCATTCAGATGTTAAATGTTTATGCAAACTTCTGCGAGGATGTGCTGGCAATTCCCGTCGTAAAGGGGAGGAAGACCGAAAAAGAGAAGTTCGCCGGCGCGCAGGCAACCTATACGATCGAGGCGTTGATGCATGACGGCAAGGCGTTACAGTCCGGAACGAGCCATAATTTCGGCGACGGCTTCGCAAAAGCGTTTGATATTCAGTTTACGGATAAGGACAATACCTTAAAATATCCGTTCCAAACCTCATGGGGGACAACGACAAGATTGATCGGCGCGATCATTATGGTACACGGAGACAATTCCGGTCTTGTGCTTCCGCCGAAAGTTGCGCCGACGCAGGTCATGATCGTTCCGATCCGGCAGCAGGCGGAGGGCGTGCTGGCGCAGGCGACAAAGATCCGGGAGACGCTGAAGGCGGCGGGTATTCGTGCGAAGGTGGACGATTCCGAGAAGAGCCCCGGCTGGAAGTTCGCAGAGCAGGAAATGAGAGGAATTCCCGTCAGGGTTGAGATCGGACCGAAGGATATCGAAGCGGGGAAGGCAGTGCTTGCAAGACGTGATACCGGAGAGAAGACGGAAGTGGCGTTGGAAGAGCTTTCTGTGAAAATCACGGAGCTGCTTGCCGTGATTCAGAGGGACATGCTTGTGCGCGCAAGAGAGCGCAGAGACGCCAATACCTTTACCGCAACGACGAAAGAAGAATTCGAGACGATTTTCACGGAGAAGACCGGCTTTGTCAGAGCGATGTGGTGTGGGGACAGAGCGTGCGAGGACGAGATCAAGGAAAAACTGTCCGTCACGTCCCGCTGCATGCCGTTTGAACAGGAAGCCCTATCGGATACCTGCGTGTGCTGCGGCAAACCGGCGCAGAAGATGGTCTACTGGGGCAAAGCATATTAGTTTGTGCGCAATAAGATTTTTAAGATAAAAGGAGAAGAAAATGAACGTACTCGTTATTAACTGCGGGAGCAGTTCTCTCAAGTACCAGTTGATCGATTCCAAAAGCGAAGCCGTCCTTGCAAAAGGCCTTTGTGAGAGAATCGGAATCGACGGCGCCCTGACCCATCAGCCGGCGGGGAAGGACAAGGTGAAAACGGAAGTTTCGATGCCGAACCATACGGTTGCGGTCGGACTCGTGATCAAGAGTTTGACGGATGAGAAGAACGGCGTAATTCGGTCGCTTTCCGAGATCGGAGCCGTTGGACACAGAGTGGTACATGGCGGTGAGCATTTTGCCGCATCCGTTGTGATTACGGAAGAAGTAATGCATGCCATCGAGGGCTGCAACGATCTTGCGCCGCTGCACAATCCTGCGAATCTGATCGGAATCAGAGCATGTCAGGAATTGATGCCGAAGGTGCCGATGGTTGCTGTGTTCGATACCGCGTTTCACCAGACGATGCCGAAGAAAGCATATTTCTACGGGCTGCCGCATGAGTATTATGAGAAGTATAAGGTGCGTCGCTACGGGTTCCACGGAACCAGTCACAGTTACGTCAGCAAACGTGCGGCGGAGATTCTTGGTAAGGATTACAGCGAACTGAAAACAATTGTCTGCCATCTCGGAAACGGCGCGAGCATTTCCGCAGTACAAAACGGGAAGTGCGTGGATACCAGCATGGGTCTTACGCCGCTGGAAGGGCTCATCATGGGAACCAGATCAGGTGACCTGGATCCCGCGATTCTTGAGTTCATTGCAAACAAGGAGAACCTTTCGCTTGCTGAGGTGACGAACGTGCTGAATAAGAAGTCCGGTGTGCTGGGTCTCTCCGGTGTTTCTTCCGATTTCAGAGATCTGGAAGCGGCGGCGGACCAGGGGAACCAGTGGGCTGTGGATGCGCTGGATACCTTCTTCTACAGGGTGGCGAAGTACATCGGCGCTTACGCCGCAGCCATGAACGGCGTTGATGCGATCGTGTTCACCGCGGGCGTCGGCGAGAACAATGCGCTCGGCAGAGAAGAGATTGTTTCCTATTTGGGGTACCTCGGTGCAGACATCGTTCCGGAGAAGAATAACTTCCGCGGCGAAGAGCGGGTGGTATCCTCCGACAACGCCAAGGTGAAGGTGATGGTGATTCCGACCAACGAGGAACTTGCGATTGCAAGAGAAACCGTAAGGCTGGTATAAAAGGCGGATATAAAAGCATGACAGAGTCGGGAGCGACCGCCCCCGACTCTGTTGTTTCTCAGGAGAGACAGCCGTAAAAACATTGTAAAAACAATCGTATTGTCATAGAATTGAAGTGTGGGTTGAGGGCAAGAGATGAGAAGGAAACTATGGTTTGCAGCTGCGGTTCTGTTTTTGTTCCTGTGTGCGTGCGGGAAGAATCGGAGTGGTTCCGAAACGGCGGATGAGAGTTCCGGCGAACCCTCCATCATCATCAGATCGGAAGAGCACACGTCTGAACTCCAGTCACT
>CAZNCH010000108.1:0-5793 GCA_964571555.1 uncultured Lachnospiraceae bacterium
TCAGGTGGATCTTTGTTTCATGATTTTTGGGATGATTCGTTTCCGCGTTATTCCTTCCCTGACATAAGCAAGACATTATACGGGAAGCAGGAAGCAAACCTGATGAAGACCGACATCAAGGAAACAGAGGGCGCGTATGAACTGGAAGTAGACCTTCCGGGATTCAAGAAGGAAGAAATCAACGTTAAGCTGGAGGACGGTTATCTGACCATCAGCACCGCAAGGGAACTGAATCAGGAAGACAAGACCGACAAATATCTCCGCAAGGAGCGTTACCAGGGCTCTATGAGCAGAAGTTTCTATGTCGGAAGCGAAATAGAGCAGAACGACATCCGCGCGAAGTTTGAAGACGGAATCCTAAAACTTACCGTTCCCAAAACCGATCCGGAAAAGGTTGCGCAGAACAAATACATTGCGATCGAGGGTTAACATTTTCACGTTGATCACCTCTTCCCAGGACGAAAAAGGGACTGCGAAAGCAGTTCCTTTTTCGTCCTATTCTTAATTCTTTCTTAACACTTCTCTCCCTCTAAGCCTTAATGACATCTTTGTAACCATGTGGAATGATCTGATCAGGGAAAGGAACGGACAATTCAAATGCATGCATGGTTTTCCTTTAAAAATATAACCTCGTTCCAGATCATCATTCTGGGGTTTCTTACTGTTATTCTCTTGGGCGCCTTATTATTGATGCTGCCCGTTGCTTCAGTCGTTCGGAATTATCGGATGCAGAGCAAAGTTGTCCTTGTAACGACCGGTATTTTGATCCTGCTTCCGACACTTCTTTTTTACTGTAATGAGTTTAGCGCGCAACCGGCTTCGAAACGGTTTCTTCTCTCCTTGTTTCAAGCCGTCACCCCCAGAACCGCAGGGTTTAACACTGCCGACTTAAATCAGATGACCGCCGGCGGGCGCGCCGTCATAATATTGCTCATGTTAATCGGCGGATCTCCGGGTTCTACTGCCGGCGGCATGAAAACCACAACGCTCGCGGTTCTTTTTTCCGGTTCTTTCTCCGTTTTCAAAAGAAAGAAAAATGCGGAACTGTTTGGCAGACGGATTGAGGACAGTACAGTGAAAACAGCGGCGACGCTTCTGCTCCTGTATTTTACATTGGCTTTTGCCGGAGCTTACACCATCAGCGGACTTGAGAATCTGCCCTTTGACGTCTGTATTTTTGAAACGGCTTCCGCTCTGGGGACTGTCGGGTTGTCGCTTGGGATCACACCGTCGCTTCATTTGATTTCTCATCTGATATTGATTCTGTTGATGTTCTTTGGAAGAGTTGGCGGACTCACACTGATTTTTGCGGCAATTCACGGAAGAGAAGCCGAGGTCTCGCTTTACCCTGTAGAAAAAATAATTGTCGGATAGGAGGCAAACAATCTTATGAAATCGATACTTTTGATCGGACTGAATAATTTCGGTTTTATGATCGCCAGGCAACTGCACGACCTCGGTCATCAAATTATGGCTGTTGACAAGGATGAAGCCCGAGTCAACTGTGTTCTTTCGCTCGTCACGGATGCCCAGATCGGAGACAGCACCAACGAAGCGTTCTTAAAATCCTTGGGAATCAACAATTATGATGTCTGCATCGTGACAATCGCTGATGATTTTCAAAGTTCTCTGGAAACCACCTCACTCCTCAAGGAATTGGGCGGAAAATTCATTGTATCTCGCGCCGACCGTGAAGTGCAAGCGAAATTCCTGCTGCGAAACGGAGCGGACGAAGTAATAAACCCCGAAAAACAGATTGCAGAATGGGCAGCCATTCGCTACGGCTCGAATCATATTCTTGATTATATTAAGTTGGATGCAGATCACGCCATATTTGAAGTGAGCGTTCCGAAAGAATGGATCGGCAAAACCGTGGGACAAATCGATATCCGTAAAAAATATGCGATCAATATCATGGCAATAAAAGAAAATAACACAATGGATCTCACCGTCACCTCGGAAAATGTGCTCACAGAGGACGTCACCATGCTGGTACTTGGCGAGCGAAAGTCTATTCAGAAATGTTTTCGGATCTAACAGGGCACGGGACTCTTCGTTTGATCTAATTTGTCTCGTAATCGATTTCCGCCAGGATTTCGTCCAGCAGTCTCGCATTCTGCATGGAAAAGGCTTCCGACACCCGCGGCTTCTCTCCGGTCGTTGACACATCGACGTGATCTTCACCGAATTCCGCGCAGGCGCGCACAAATTCCGGCTTCGAATCTACAAGCGACTCCATCATAGTGGTGCAGTAGCAGCCCAGGTCATAAACAGCACCGCCGCCGAACGCCTTATGCAAGCGAATGTCCTCATGATAACTCTGGGTGACAAAGGCGGTATTGATGTAATCCACTTCCCCGATGAGCCCGTCCGCAATATCCTTCTGCAACGATGCAATATACGGACTGTGCAGATAAGCAAAGGCTTCCATCAGCACAACGCCGTTTTCCCGCGCGATCCGATACATCCTTTCCGCCTCCGCTGCGTTCAACGCAATCGGCTTCTCGCAGAGCACATGCTTACCCGCGTTCAACGCGTGAATGACCCACTCGCAGTGAAGATGATTCGGCAGCGGAAGATAGACCGCCTCAACTTCCGGATCCCGCAGCAGCGCCTCATAGCCCACGTAGCCCTTTTCGAAGCCGAATTCTTCCTGATATTCTCTGACCTTCTCTTCTTTTCTCCCCGCAATGGCATACAATTCGCAGCCTTCCGCCATCTTCATTCCGGGGATCGTGCAGCCCCTTGCGATTCCGGCAGTCCCAAGTACGCCCCATTTCACTGTTTTCATCCGTGTTTGCTCCTTTCCGCAGCGTTCATTTCCGTCATGGATTGCTCACTTCGTTCTGTGTTCGCTCATTCCCGTCGAAATTACTCTATCTTGATTTTCACAGGAACGCTTCTTAATCTATGATACTCCGATCATCAAATTTTGTTCTGTTCTCCCGACCCGCTTCGTTTCCCCGGAAGGAACATCCGCAACTGTCCGGCTGCTCCGCAAGAGTCCTGCTTTCAGCGCTTTTCTTTCAAATCAGGCGCTTCAACTTGCAGTTCTCGATGCCCTCTTTCCAGAAATCGGCATAACCGAGCCCGCGAACCTGACACACAATGCTTGAATTCATCGCCCCGTGTCCGACGATGAGAACATCCTTGCCGGCACGCAGTAGCGGCATCACCTTTTCTTCCAGAAATTCGCCGGTACGTGCGAACAATTCGTCAAAGGTCTCTGCACCGCCGATCGACGCCGTATAATTCTTCGGATCTCTGAAAATCACACTGATCGGGCAATCCGGTTCAAGATATTCCTTCTCAACACCCTCATAGTCCCCGAAATACATTTCCATCAGCCTGTCGTCATACTGCACCGGAACGCCTCTTCCGCGCAGCAGAATCTCCGCCGTTTCCCTTGCGCGGATAAGCGGTGAACAGAAGCAGAGATCGAAATGTACATCCTTGTATTCGTTGTGCGCCCGTTCCGCCATCGCCCTTCCCTCGGCATTCAGCGGAATATCACTGCGCCCTTGCAGTCTGTGTATGGCATTCCAGTCCGTTCTGCCGTGCCGCATGATGTATAGCATATCTCGTCCTTCTCTCAGTTATTTGATCAGTCAAATCATTCCGCCATAACTTTCTCCAAGAATTTTCGTACATATTCTTTATAATTCTCGAGCGCGGTCAGGATCGATTCGGCATGACCGGCGTCCGGAATCAAATGGATCTCGCAATATCCCTTTGTTCTCTTCGCCATGTCTTCTGAATTCCTTGGAGGAATCAATTCATCCTCCGCGCCATGAATCAAGAGAATCGGAATCGTATTCTCATCAAGCGAATCGATCGGGCGCATTTCTTTCAGCGAACAATGATAGCGTAACTTCTTACCGGACAAGAGTTCCCTTGTTGCGGAAAAACTCTGGTGTATTCAATACAGCTTTGGGCATTATCATTGCGACATAATCTCCAAGCATTAAGGCTTTCTCAAGAAAAAACTCAAAGGTGTTGGTTGTTTCCTGATTATAGTTATTCTGTAAATATTTGTCTGCATCCTTTGCTTTCAGCTTTGAAAAGGGCGGATTAGCAACAACCAAATCATATCTATGCTCAAAGGGATATAATAAAGTGTCAGCATTGATGTACCTAATATCAAAATTTTTCGGTATTCCCTGTTTTTCAAGTAGAAGTTTCAATACTATAAGGTTTTTCTCATCTATATCTACAACATCCAAATGAACATGCTTTATGTCCTCATATTTTTTGAAAACAAATGGTATAAAATTACCCACGCCCACTGATGGTTCTAGGACAAAAATCTCCTCCTTATTAAAAACAGGGAGTTCTTTATAAATCTCATAGTTTTTGAAATTCAAAATCCTACTTGATATTATATAATTATCTCCCAATTCCTCCTCTATAACTTCTCCGATAGTTTTAATTGTGCCATCAGGAGCTGTACAACCCGTTTTCATGAAAGCTGCAACATTTTCAAATATGAAAAATCTGGGCTTGATTTTCTGTATTATATGAATAGACTCCACAACCAGACTATTTCTCACAATTTCATTCTCAGCCTTTTTATGATTGGCCACTGACATTCCTTGGCAAGGAGGTGTCGCTATAATAACATCAACCCTATCATTCCCCAGTTTTTTCCAACGGGACTATCATACTACATGATATGTCCAATATAACGGATCTGATCATCCATTCTCCACTGGTTCATCATCTTCTATAAACTCGACTATGTCACCAATGTCACAATGAAGAGTTTTGCACACTTTCATGAGAATTTCGGTACCTACCACTTCTCCTTTGGACATCTTTGTCACAGAAGCCCAGCTTATGCCAGCTTCCCGTTGCAGGTCTTTTTTCATCATGTCTCGGTCAATCAACAATTTCCATAGCTTTTTGTAGCTTACTGTCATTTTATTACCCCTGAAAATACAATATCTTGAGGGTGAATTGGAAAATTGAATTCCAGTCCATTCACCCAAAAACTGGAACTTAGTATTGCAAAATATATCCTAGAAGTTAGTGTTGCAAACCTCTTGATATCTAGTTATAGTTGTGGCTCAGCAATAGAGTCCGGATGGCGTTATCCAAGGAGAATACCATGGCTAAGAATGCACATCTGGTTCTTGATGAAAGAGCCACAATAGAAGTTCGCTTAAGAGAACGAGCTTCATTTACTGAGATAGGTAGGGAACTTGGCAAGGACTCTTCTACTATCTCAAAAGAAGTCAGACTCCATAGTCAGACTGTACGTAAAGATTCCTTCAATCCCTGTAGCAAGCGAAGTACCTGTGATGAATACGGAACAGCATGTTCAAAGTGCAAACTACAGTATTCAAAAAGCTGCAAGAGATGTCCTCGTGTAAAGTGCTACGAGCATTGCAAGCAGTTTGAGGTATTGGTTTGTAACAAACTGAAGAAACCACCATACGTCTGCAACGGCTGTATCCAACGGCAATCCTGTAAGCTGGAGAAGCATATTTATTCTGCCAAATCAGCTCAGAAGAATTATGAGACTACTCGCTCAGAGAGTCGTCAGGGAATAGCAATTACGCCAGAAGAATTAAAGCGTGTAGATGCTATTGTTTCACCGCTTGTTAAGTTAGGTCAGTCTATTCACATGATATGTGTCAATAATGCAGATGATATCATGCTTGATGAAAAGACTATTTATAACTACATTGATGCAGGGCTTTTATCTGTAGATAACGTTGATCTTCCGAGAAAGGTCCGTTATCGTACCCGCTCACATAAGAAGCCTGTAAGAGTAGACAAGCAGTGTCATGT
>CAZNCH010000109.1:0-5769 GCA_964571555.1 uncultured Lachnospiraceae bacterium
GGTTGATCGCTCCCCAGATGCCAAGACCTGCACCAAGTGCTACTACGAGTGTCTGTAATACGCCTACTGCGCTGTTGAAAAATGCCATGTTTTTGTCCTCCAAAAATTTAAAATGATTTGTTTATAGGTTGCTTTTTCCGCAAGCCCGTCGACTGACTTACGGTATGCGCGCATAAAGAAAAGGCCCTCTCCGTTTCTTGGGAGAAAGCCTTAGTCTTCGTTCATTTCGATGACTTCATATTGGTCATCGGGTTTCAATATTAAGTTGTGATTCAGGAACTTTTCTATATCGAATATGTTCCTTTTGTCCGCATCCGCCGTTAGCGGATATTTCGGATGTCCGGTCAGATCGTACTTTTCAGACAGAAATGGTCTTACACCACGAATCTGCACAATACATTTGCTTCCGTCCATGACCGCCAGTTCATCGATACTCATAAGATCGTGACCTAATTTTTGATAATTCATGTTGTAGCTCTGACTCGTACCTCTGGTCTCTCCGGTGTTATACATATCGATTGTCTCTTTACCAAGAGTAGTGTTGAGATCCTTCAAGGTCGTCTGTTCGGAACCGCCCAGGAAAATCTGGGAATCGCAGTTGCCGATAATGGTATCTGCATTGTCTTTATAAATTGCCTTGAGCTGCGATTTGGCCTGTAACACAAGTGCCGCCGATATTTCACGGCTTCGGATGGTAGCCATAAGCTTCTCAAGGTTTGGAATCTGACCGATGTTTGCTGCCTCATCAATAAGGCATCTTACATGTACCGGCAGTCTTCCTCCGTAAACATCATCCGCTTTTTCACAAAGCAGATTAAACAACTGTGTGTACACCATACTGATAAGAAAATTGAACGTTGCATCCGTATCTGACATGATAAGGAATAATGCTGTCTTCTTATCTCCGAGTGTATCAAGTTCAAGCTCATCGTATGCGGTAATCTCCCGCAACTCTTTGATATCAAAGGGTGCAAGTCTTGCGCCACAGGAGACCAAAATACTCTTGGCCGTTTTGCCAGCACTTAATTTGTACTTGGCATATTGGCGTACCGCAAAGTGATTCGGATCTCTTTCCGCCAGTTCGTCAAACATGAGATCAACGGGATTTTTAAACTCTTCGTCGTCTTCCCGGACTTCCATCGCATTTATCATCTCAAGCAAAGTTGAGAAGTTCTGCTCCTCTTCAGGAGCCTCATAATGGATATAACCGATAAGAGCCGAATACAGAAGTTTTTCCGCTTTCTCCCAGAATTCGTCCCCGCCTTTTCCTTCACCTTTTGTGTTGGCTATCAGCGTTGTAACAAGCTTTAAGATATCCTTTTCATCGTGTACATAAGCGAACGGATTGTAATGCATGCTCTTCTTAAAATTGATTGTATTAAAGATTTTGATGCGATATCCGTTCTTCAAAAGTGCATTCCCGACCTCCGGCAAAACTGTACCTTTTGGGTCAGTCAGAACATATGAACTATGCATTTGTAAGAGGTTCGGCTTAATAAAGAATCGAGTCTTACCTGAGCCGGAACCACCTACTACAAGCGTGTTTTTATTCCTCGCATATTTAGGAATCGCCGGTCTGTTGTTCATGGTTATTCTCTCGGATTGTGAAAGAATCACATTGTTCTGAAAGACCGGGTCCATATAGGGTTCTATATCTTCCCGTGTCCCCCACCTGGCAGATCCGTATTCTTGGTTATGTCGAAACTTTTTTGCATTCTTGCCTTTGATATATACAGCAAGTCTGAGTATTCCTCCGATTGCAAGTCCTACAAGTAAATCCATAGGATTAAAGCTAGGTAGCGGATTTGAAAACGCAGTTCCAAAGCAGCCGTCAAAGATTACACTTTGAAGCTTCTCCGATGCATTCGTACCACTGGCAATTCTAAATCCCTCACCGACATTTGTTGCCACAAGTCCAATAATGACATACGGAATATTCAGGATAACGAGCTTCTTAAGATTCTTCTTTTTCATCGCTCCATCTCCTTCCGCTTTTCTTTGCTCTTCTTCGGCATCGAAGCCACCTTTTCCTTAAACTTCTGAAGTATCTTGAGAACGCTCGGACGCTCCTTTTCGACAGTCTTCTTACGCTTGGTCTGCTTATCCGCATATTCCTTTAATACTGATGTGATGGCATCCGCATCCCTGGCTTTGAAGAAAACCGTATATCTTGGCGGTTCCTCCGTTTTGTCCTTTACGATTGCAAAATCCACACCATACTTATTGGCAATCTTCTTAAAATCACGGATACCGGAATCTCCTACGTCCATAGAAGAAACACCCTGGTTCTGACCGATCAGCTCCTTAACGGACTGCTCACCTTTGACCGGTGATTCTCCTTCAATTTTCTTTTCCGCAGCTTTCTTCTGCCTATGCCTTACATAGAGGACCAGTGCCTTCCACAGAGTCTTTGCCGTAACTTTGCCGGTTTTAACAGCAAGATTCACCGTTTTGTTTTCAACTTCTTCCTGCAAATCCTCACTTCCTTCCTACTGTAAATTCTCTACTCACCGCATTCCAGAACACCCTCTAGAGTCGTCGGAATTACCTTGGAATGCTTGGCTAAGGAAATATCCGCCCTTACATCGTCACTCATTTTCTTGCCGCAAACGACTAAGAATCTTGCCCTTCTGAGCAAATCCTCCGACATTTCTCGGCGTTTCTTCTCACCGTCCGGATCGTCTTCAGAAATAATGCCGTTAAAGGCAAGTACCGGACAAAGCGGTAAATATCCTGCTTTCACAAGCTCGCTGCAATACTTCTTGGCCTGATCTACTGCTTCCACCGGATTCTTACTCCAGGCTGCAGTTACGTAGGCTCTCGGAATCGTTCTGCTCATATCACGCCTCCTTACAAAATCTCGAAAGCAGTGAATTCCTGCCCGTCACCGACAATAGTGATAAGCCTGCTAAGGAATGCCTTCGCAGCTTCCTCAAACTCGTCCTCCACAAGCATCGATAGTTTCCTGTCATCGCACTTCATAACCAAAGCGGAACCGATAAAACATTTGCCGGTACCGATATTAAGAATCTTATCGCCGTTAATCATGGCAATATAATCCGTATTACCGATAAACTCACCATGTCCAATCTTTGAAAGGCGTTCGATAATATCCTCTGCCTCATCAATTCCGACAATACGGGATTCACCATTTGTAGCGATAATAAGTGCTCCTTCATTCTTTCTTCTAAACTCTTTTTCCTTAATCACAGCACCGTCCTTAATCGGATCCAATGTGATTGTAACTTCAATATTCTGCATTGATTGCCTCCTTAAATTCTTCCTTCGGCCATATCGTTATTCACCCAGGCCCGATAAAAACTGTCTATTGTTAGCGGTGCATTATACAAAGCTGCAAGCAGATATTGCTTGATGTTATGCACCTTTGTTCCGTTGTTCTGCAAACAGGTAAGCACATACTCTATATGCATGTAATTAAGCTTCAGAAACTGAGACTTTACTACGTTCACGGGTTTATCATCCCCGGCAATACGGATAATCCTTCTTTTGGAACAGATAACATCCAGCATAAGATCCCTGATAGCCTCTATTGTCTCCTTGTCGCAAGGGTAACGTTGCTTTAGTTCTTCGATGGATAACTGTTCATTCAGATAATCAAAATATGCATTTCTCTCATCCATATCCGCATCCAATCCGTAGTTATCCACAGCATCTGCCGATAGGATTGGATTAGTATTAATAAACTCAGTATTAATATTCTTAGTCTTAATACCTTTCGAATTTCGCAGCTCCTGACTTTCGATTTCCGTACCTTCAGGATTTCGGTTTTCGAAGTCCCTGTTCTCTGATTTTCGAAGCAGTGAAAAGTTTTTCACATAAACGATTGCCGGTTTTCCAAGCCCCTGCTTCTTCCTCTCAATCAGCCCGAAGGTTTCGAGCTCCCGTAGATATTTGCAGGCTGCTTCATCCCAGCAGTTAAGGGCTTTCCTTACATTTGCAACCGTGTAATAAACATATACGCGGCCCATTTCATCAATCCATCCGTTCTCCCTGGATAAGCTGATTCGATCGAGTATTAGTCCGTATAGAACCTTTGCTTCTGTGCTGAGTCCGGAAAACACGTCCTCTGTAAAAAGAAGCTTCGGAATGCGATAAAAAGAATAGCTCTCCGCCTGTTCCGCGTAAAAATAATCGAATATCATTCTTCCTCACTTCCCGGAACTACTTCTTGGCTGCCTTATGCTCCTCCATGATTTTCTTCATGCAAGGAAAACAGTATGCCCTGTCGTAACCGTAAGGACATTCCTCCTTGCAATTTGCAGGATGATTAAGCGGCGGCTTCTTACCTATAACAGACGAATAGCTGTCTCCGGTAACCCCTGTAGTTCTCTGTACATTAAATTCTCTTGACATGTTTATTCCTTTCCCGGCATTGAAAAAGCGCCAAACCGGGATTTCCCAATCTGGCGCTCTGCCGTATGCATTGTTTATATATGGTTGCTTATAATAGCAGGATTAAAGTGCTTCCCCGCCCTTTGATTTGGAATCCCTTCCGGGAGTTTCCTTTTTGGGAGTCTTTGCAACTTCCTCTTTCTTAGCCTTAAGTTCACCAAGAACCGAAGTCTTTTCCTCCTTCTCAGCAGCTTCCTCACGCTGATTCTGACGTTCTACGAACTTCTCACCAAGCTCGAATATCTTTTCCTTACTGTCATAATGATAAACGCTGTCGGTAAGCTTGTCCGCAGGAGCTACCTGAGTCGCATTGACTTCCTTTACCATTGCTTCAAGATCCGCAAGTTTCATTGCTCCGTTGTCAGGAACAATCAGCACCTCGTGGATACTTGAGGGCAAAATATAGAAGTCTCCGCCGGCTCTTTCAGCCGCCTGGTCCATGAAATTCTGGTAGGCAAGAACACCGGCTCCGTGAATCTTATCAGGAACGGTTGCCACATACATCTGCTCGTTGGCAGGATCTGCAGGCATTCCCATACCGGCAAGTTCTTCAACGCTCACACCCATCATTTCAGCCATCACTTCGGTCATACCTTTGATTTCGACAGGCTTAAGATTCGGCGCATTTTCCATCGCATCATTATGAAGCTGCTCTGGAGTAACACCCATTGTCTCAAGGATCTGATTGGTAACAAGGATTGTCGCACGTCCCTCGTCATCGGAATTTACAACAAAGCGGTAAACCACCGCCATGTCCTCCATATCCTGATGAGGCACATTTGCAAGCATTTCCTTATTGGTTTCTGCCGAAACAACTTCCATAACCAGCTTGTCCTTCATCTGGGAGTAATCAGTCAAGGCATCGATATCAAAGGAAGGTCTTTCGTTGATTCCCTTCGTGATAATGTCGACTGCCTTATCAAGCACTTCATCGTAGGATTTGCCGTTGTTCATTGCTTCGTAGAAGTTATCAATGTTGACGTTCACTCCTACGTTACTGCCTTCCGGTGTAACCGTGATTGCCTCGTAACTTTCATTCAGCTTGTTGACCTCGCGCATCTCGATTTTTACCTCGATGCCCTGCTCGAAAAGTCTGTCCATCACGTCGTCAGTGAACTGCTCTTTAAAATCTTCGTAATTCATTTGTAGGTTTCCTTTCGTGTTATATTTTGTTGCAGCATCGGATCGTCACCCTCAGCCAGGTTTCCGGGCAAAAGAAAAGCGCCAGACTCGTGACTTAACATCACAAGCTGACGCTCACTTAATCCCTATTAACTTTTGCAAAAGAAAATGCACATCGGAGTCGGTTTGTTTTCGTGTTCCGCATTCCTTTGTGCATTATAAATATAACACGTT
>CAZNCH010000110.1:0-1375 GCA_964571555.1 uncultured Lachnospiraceae bacterium
TAGGAGTGATCTTAAGCCGCTTGTTTGAATTGAGGTGAAAATCTATGCAAACACTTAGTATTGATATCGAAACCTACAGCGACGTGAACCTATCCAAATGTGGCGTATATAAATATGCCGAGTCACCGGATTTTGAGATACTGCTGTTCGGCTACAGCTCCGATGGCTCCGAGGTAACGGTCATCGACCTTGCACAGGGAGAGCGCCTGCCGCAGGAAATTATAGATGCCCTGACTGATGATACTGTCATCAAATGGGCTTTCAACGCAAATTTTGAACGGGTGTGCTTATCCCGATATCTCCGTGATCTTGGAGTAAGCCTTGATCCCTTCCATGATAACCACCCTCTCTCGACCGAATGCGCACGCTTCTTGAATCCGGAAAGCTGGCGCTGCTCTATGGTCTGGGCGGCAACAATGGGACTGCCGCTCTCTCTGGAAGGCGTCGGTGCCGTCCTTGGTCTTGAAAAACAGAAACTCACGGAGGGAAAAGACCTGATCAAATACTTCTCCGTGCCCTGCGCTCCGACGAAAGCAAACGGCGGTCGCACGAGGAACCACCCTTTCCATGCGCCGGACAAGTGGGAGGCCTTCAAAAAATATAATATCAGAGATGTAGAGACCGAGATTGGCATTAAGGATCGTCTTGCTAAATTCCCTGTGCCGGAGGCGGTCTGGGATGAATACCACATCGATCAGGAAATCAACGACCGTGGTGTCCGGCTCGACATGGATCTGGTGAAGGAAGCGATCGAAATGGACTCCCGCTCCCGGTCAGAACTGACTGCTGCCATGAAAGATATGACAGCACTTGATAATCCAAACTCCGTCCAGCAAATGAAACAGTGGCTCTCCGACAACGGGCTCGAAACTGACAGCCTTGGAAAGAAAGTCGTGGCAGAGCTTATCAAAACCGCTCCGCCAGAACTTCAGACCGTTCTGGAACTCCGACAGCAGCTTGCCAAATCCTCCGTCAAGAAATATCAGACGATGGAGCGTGCGGTCTGTGATGACGGCAGGGCTCGCGGCATGTTCGCTTTTTACGGAGCCAATCGTACCGGACGCTGGGCAGGCAGGCTTATACAATTACAAAACCTCCCGCAAAATCATCTCCCGGATCTGGCCGATGCTCGTGCCCTTGTCAAATCCGGCGACTTCGATGCTGTGAAGCTCTTATATGAAGACGTCCCGGACACCCTCTCTCAGCTGATCCGGACAGCATTCATCCCGAAGGACGGTACGCAGTTTTATGTTTCCGACTTCAGCGCCATCGAAGCAAGAGTCATCGCGTGGTATGCCGGTGAGACGTGGCGTCAAAAGGTCTTTGAAACCGGAGGTGACATCTACTGCGCCAGCGCCAGTCAGATGTTCCATGT
>CAZNCH010000110.1:1475-5643 GCA_964571555.1 uncultured Lachnospiraceae bacterium
GGCAGCACGAAAAAATGGGAACGGCTCGATTCATACGGGCCGAAATTCGTGGAAAATATCGTGCAGGCAACCTCCCGCGACATTCTCTGCTATGCCATGAAGACGCTGCGCTGCTGCTCCATCGTCATGCATATCCACGACGAGCTGGTTATCGAAGCGGATCCTCGCATGTCTCTTGACGTTCTCTGTGAACAGATGGGCAGGACTCCTCCGTGGGCAAAAGGCCTGAAGCTCCGCGCCGACGGTTACACCACGCCCTTTTACAAAAAAGATTAAAAATCGTCCGCTCAAATCAGGCGTTCATCTCCAGTGGAAATTGGAGGTGGACGCCTTTAAGTCTGCCCGGAAAGGAGGACTTTTGAGTGAGCAACGATTATCGCAACAGCGAAGGCTATCCTGACCCAACTGCAGGTGAAGCACTCTCCCGGATTGCTGCAAATGAAAAGCAGTCCCTTCGTGCTTTCCGGCCTATCGTCTACATCTGCTCTCCGTTTTCCGGAGATGTGGAGACAAACGTAGCCAACGCCAGACGCTACAGCCGCTATGCCGTGGACAAGGGATATATCCCTATCGCACCGCATCTGCTATTTCCGCAGTTCCTTGATGATGACAATCCGGAAGAACGTGAGCTTGGTCTTTTCTTCGGAAATGCCCTCATGAGCAAGTGCGCTGAGGTCTGGGTATTCGGCAGCCGCATCTCATCCGGTATGGAAGCAGAAATCAAACGCGCCAAGTGGAAAGGCTATCACTTGCGCTATTTCACAGAAGAATGTCAGGAGGTTTAACGCTATGTATGAAATTAAAGAAAGTCGCAGAGAGCTTTTTGATGGCACTGAGATCACTACCTACACCCGCGATGTGGTAAGTGCCAATATCCTGCAGGTCGAAGCCGGAACAACCGGTTACAAAGGTGGCGACACCGGCCACGGCGGACGCACCTATTTCCGCATTTCCGATGAAGCCAGCACAGATATCCATGTCACACCTTTCATGGACAGATTCGGCTGCAACGGTTTTGAAGTTACCCTTGGCGGCGACTGCGAACTGGAAACCATGATCCGCGCCCTGAAATTTATCACAAAGGTGCTGGAGGAAGAATCGGAGGAGGTGTACGACTGATGTTTACCCTGTATAGCGCCGATTTTATCGGCAATCCCGGAAACTGCTCCTATCCGCATAAGACCGTTGTCATGGACGCGGACAGCATGAGAGACGCAGTCGGTCACGACTATGTGTGTGCGGAGTACAAAAATCACTACCGCAACAGCGACAATTTCCTCTCCGCTGACTGTCTTCCCGTGGACTGTGATAACGACCATTCAGAAGATCCGAAAGACTGGATCACACCGGCAGACGTGCTGGAGGCATTTCCGGGAGTAAGCCTCGCCATCCATTACAGCCGCTTTAATCAGCGCGAGAAAAACGGCAAACCGGCAAGGCCAAAGTTCCATGTGCTCTTTCCCATCGACCGGGTGACGGATGCTGCCCTCTATAGCGATATGAAGAAGCTGGTCAATTCCATATTTCCGTATTTCGATACGAAAGCGCTGGATGCTGCTCGCTTCTTCTTCGGAACACAGGAGCCGAATGTGGAGCTCTATCCCGGTCGCATGAACCTCACGGAATTTTTGAATGACGACGAGTTCGATGCAGACCTGCCCGGCGGGCATGAAAAAGACGTCGTGATCCCGGAAGGAAGCCGCAACGCTACCATGTCCCGCTTTGCCGGTATTGTCATTAAGAAATACGGCGATACGGCAAAAGCCTACCAAAGTTTTCTGGAAAAGGCCGCGATCTGCGTGCCGCCTCTGGATAACAGCGAGCTTAATACAATCTGGCACAGTGCCCAGCGCTTTTATTCCAAGATCAGCCGCGAGGATGGTTATGTCCCTCCGGAAGTTTATAACGACGAGAATAGCTATAAGCCGGAGGACTTTTCCGACGTCGGGCAGGCCGAGGTGCTCTCAAAGTATTTTGCAAACGAGCTGCGCTACTCACCGGCCACCCACTTTATCCGATACAGCGATCACTACTGGCAGGAAACAGAACCCGGCGCACAGGCCGTCGCTCATGAACTTACTCGCAGGCAGCTCGCAGAAGCCAATCGAAATATGATGGAGGCTCTGCAGAAGCTCAAAAACTGCGGAGCACAGGAAATCCTTGATAACACATCCAAGGCCAAAGCTGAACAGCTGATGAGCGACGAGCAGATGGAGGCCTATCAGGAGTTCCTTGCCGCCAAGGCCTACCAGAGCTTTGCCGTTCGCAGACGCGACTCCAAGAACATTACATCTACCCTCAAAGAGACGCACCCGATGCTGGAAATCTCGCCGAGAGACTTGGACGCAGACTGCTTCCTGCTCTGCACACCGGAGGCGACCTACGACCTTCGCAAAGGTATGGCCGGAGCCCGCGAGCACTCTGCTGATGACTTTATTACAAAAATCACGTCCGTGTCACCCGGCAGCAAAGGAGCGCAGCTCTGGCAGGATAATCTGGATCTGATTTTTCAGAAGGATCAGCAGCTTATCGACTATGTACAGATGATCTGCGGCCTTGCTGCTATCGGGAAAGTTTTTGTGGAGGCGCTCATCATCGCATACGGCGATGGACGCAACGGCAAATCCACCTTCTGGAATGCCATCTCCCGCGTGCTGGGACTCTACAGCGGAAATATATCCGCAGATACCTTGACCGTCGGCTGCCGCAGAAACATCAAACCGGAAATGGCTGAGGTCAAAGGTAAACGCCTGCTGATCGCTGCGGAAATGCAGGAAGGCGCAAGGCTCAACGACTCCACCGTCAAGCAGCTCTGCTCTACGGATGATGTATTTGCAGAGAAGAAATATAAAGATCCGTTTTCCTTCAAGCCCTGCCACACGCTGGTGCTGTATACGAACCACCTGCCTCGCGTCTCCGCCTCCGATGACGGTATCTGGCGCAGGCTTATCGTGATTCCGTTCAATGCCAAGATCGAGGGCAAGGCCGACATCAAAAATTACGGTGAGTACCTATATGAAAATGCCGGTGAAAGCATTCTGGCATGGATCATCGAAGGTGCTAAAAAGGTCATCGCGCTGGACTACCAGATTCCGGTGCCGGACTGCGTAACAAAGGCCATCGATGAATATCGCAGCCAGAACGACTGGTTCGGACATTTTCTGGACGAGAAGTGCGATGTGGATGAGTCCTTTAAGGAAAGCTCCTCGGCTCTCTATCAGGCATACCGCAACTACTCGCTGGACTGCAATGAGTATGTGCGCAGCACGGCAGATTTTTACTTTGCGCTGGAGAAAGCCGGATTCGAGCGGCTGACACTGAATCGGAAGCGCTATTTCAAGGGCTTAAAGATTCATGATGACAACGGCGCAGAGGAAGATTTTCTGCAGTAATCCGGGACTATGACAAGGTGTATCAAGGTCTTATATAAAAACTCTCTTAGCCCTTAAAAAATAGCTCTAAGAAAAAGTTTGGTAAATACCATTGATACACCTTGCACATCCCCTGAAATTAACGCCTGACGGAGGTTTGCAATGATAGAAAAACAGATAGAAAACAAGTTAACTATGGCGGTGAAAAAGAACGGCGGCATTGCACTTAAGCTGGTGTGTCCCTCTTTCGCAGGAATGCCCGACCGCCTGATCTTACTCCCTGACGGCCATATCGGTTTCGCAGAGCTGAAGGCACCCGGCAAAAAGCCACGCCCTCTCCAGCTCTCGCGCCACAGGCTGCTGCGGGAGCTTGGCTACCGGGTATATGTCATTGACGATCCGAAGCAGATTGGAGGGATGATCGATGAACTTCAATCCACATGATTATCAGGACTATGCCATCCGCTATATTGAAAAGCACCCTGTGGCCGCAGTCCTTTTAGATATGGGACTTGGCAAGACGATCATCAGCCTGACGGCAGTATATGACCTGTTGTTTGACAGCTTCGAAGTGCATCGCGTTTTAGTGGTGGCTCCCTTAAGAGTCGCCCGCGATACATGGCCAGCGGAAATCCAGAAATGGGAGCACCTAAGAGGTCTGACCTATGCGGTCGCAGTCGGGACACCGAAGGAGCGAAAAGCCGCCCTCATGCAGCAAGCGGATATCACGATCATCAACCGTGAGAACCTGCAGTGGCTCATTGACGAGTCCGGCTTTCCCTTTGACTTCGATATGG
>CAZNCH010000111.1:0-5584 GCA_964571555.1 uncultured Lachnospiraceae bacterium
GGATTCGCATTGATTTCATGCGCCATATCGATCAGCACATCCGTCTGCTTGCCCATCGCGGACAAGACTACGATCACATCGTTTCCTTTCTGATACTCCTCAATGCAGCGTTTTGCCACATTCATGATCCGTTCTCTGTCCGCAACCGATGTGCCGCCGAACTTCTTCACTACCAGCATAATCTGTTTCTCCTCGTTCTTAATCTTACTTGCTTACTGCGCGAATAAGTGATCGATCATCTGATCGCCCTTTTCAATGAAGCAGCCGGTTTTCGCCGCTTCCGCTTCGCAGTAACTTACCGCCCTCTCTCCTGCGGTGCTCAAATCCATCCCGTTCTGATAGAGCAGATAGGGTACCGGCGCAGCGGTGTGGGTTCTGCATCGGATCGGGGTCGGATGATCCGGCATCACCAGCAGACGGTAAGCCTCACCGGAAGCATCCAGTGCATCCTTCACGCGCCGGATCACGCGTTTGTCCAGATACTCAATCGCCAGCACCTTTCGTTCCACACTGCCCTGATGTCCCATTTCATCGGGGGCTTCCACATGGATATATGCAAAATCACAGTGATCCTGAAACAGTGCCTTTACTGCCGCGTCCGCTTTGCCTTCATAATTGGTGTTCAGTCCGCCGTTGGCGCCTTCCACCGTAACCACCTGCATTCCCGCGCCGATTGCGATCCCTTTCAGCAGATCCACCGCCGAAATCATAACGCCGCTCTTTTTGTTCTTCTCGAAGAAGGACGACAGCATCGGCTTCGTTCCCGCGCCCCAGAGCCAACAGCAGTTTGCGGGGTGCAGCCCCTGCTTCTTCCGCGCGAGGTTGATCGGATGCGCGTTTAGGATTTCATGACTTTTCAGCATCATCTCGCGCAGCCTGTCATCCTGCGGCAAATGCGGTCCGATCTGCTGCGTCAGGACGTCGTGAGGCTGAACCAGATCGATCACCTTGCCCTTGTTCCAGATCAGACAATGACGATAACTCGTGCCGACATAGAACCGATAAGTCTCATCCTGAAGCTCCGCTGCCACCGCGTTCAGCAGAACGGCTGCCTCTTCCGTACTGATTTCACCCGCGCTGTGATCGAGGATGGTCTTCTCCTCAAAAGTACCTTCCTCATCGGATATCGTCACCAGATTGCAGCGCAGCGCAATATCCTCGTCCCGCATCGGTACGCCGATCGATAGGGCTTCCAGGGGTGATCTTCCCGAATAGTATCGTTTGGGGTCGTAACCCAGCACCGAAAGGTTCGCGGTATCGGATCCCGGCTTCATTCCGTCCGGAATCGTCTTCACCAGACCGATTTCCGCAGTCTTTGCCAGTTCATCCATCATTGGAGTTTTCGCATATTGAAGACAGGTTAGACCGCCCAGTTCCTCTAAAGGTTCGTCCGCCATCCCGTCTCCGAGTACAATCACATACTTCATTCTTATTCCCTTCCGTTCCGGCGGGGTCGCCGCGCTCCTACATCATCCGGATGCGCTGCAATACGCCGTCAAGTCCTTTCAATTTCTCATGGAAAGCCTGTTCGCTCATTGCTTCCGTAATGAATCCGAATTCATTCGTCAGAGATTTCACTTTCAACACGCTGACTTCCCCGAACATCTTCGACACCTCTTCCAGACGTACGCTTCTGTCGCCGATGAGCCGGACGAAGAATCTTCTGACCGCATGGTCGACTCTGGTCAGTTCCAACTTCTTGCTGCTCCAGAACGACATGATATTCACATGCAGATGCTTGGTCGCATCGACCACATCGGAAACCACTGCGCTTGCCGTGGGCAGTTTGCCCGCGCCGCTGCCGTAGAACATTACGTCTCCGAGCACGTTGCCCTTCACGAAAATCGCATTGAAGACGTCGCTGACCGGATAGAGCGGATGCGTGGTCGGTACCAGAAACGGCGTTACCATCGCATAGTAATTATCGTTTTCACGCTTGCTCGTGGCGAGCAGTTTGATTCTGCAATCCATCTGCTTCGCATAACGAATGTCCGCCGCCGTAATCTTGCCGATGCCTTCCGTATAGATTTCTTCGAAATCAACATGATCGCCGAACGCCAGAGAGGAAAGGATCGCGATTTTGCGGCACGCATCATAGCCCTCGATATCCGCTTCCGGGTTGCGTTCCGCATATCCGAGTTCCTGCGCCTTGGCCAGCGCATCTTCAAACTCCCAGCCCTCATCCGCCATCTTGGTCAGGATATAATTCGTTGTTCCGTTCAGGATTCCCGTGATCTCGAGAATCTCATCCGCGGTCAGGGAGGAATTGAGCGGTCGGATGATCGGAATTCCGCCGCCGCAACTTGCTTCAAAGAGGAAGTTGATGCTGTTTTTTCTGGCGATTTTCAGCAATTCCGGTCCGTGCTTGGCGACAAGCTCCTTGTTGGAGGTGCAGACGCTCTTTCCTGCCAACAGACATTTCCGCACAAAGGTATATGCCGGTTCCACACCGCCCATGACCTCTACGACAATCGCCACCTCTGGATCGTTTAAGATCGTGTCAAAATCATGTACCAGAATTTCCTCTACCGGATCCCCCGGGAAATCGCGCAGATCCAACACGTATTTAATATGAATCGAATCTCCCGCCTTTTTATTGATGCTGTCCGGATTCGTACGGATCACTTCCACGACGCCCGAACCGACAGTTCCGTATCCCAATACCGCAATGTTTACCATTTGCACTCCTCTTCTATCCTGCTCTTTTATTCTGCTCTTCTATCTTCCGCTTCCTGTTACTCCCGCTATTCCTTCGCAAGGATCTTGACATGATGTACGCCCGATTGCTGCTCCATCTCATCGATCATCTTCGAAATGTCGCCGGTTGTCGGCAGCACCTGTACGCTGATGGATAAGGACGCCACCGCGTTGATCGGGATACTCTGATGAATCGTTAAGATATTCGCACCGTATCTGGCAATGATTTTCAGCAGATCCGCAAGCAGTCCCGGCTTATCATCCATGGAAAAGGTCAGCGTGATGGTCTTCCCCTGCGTGTTGTCATGAAACTGAAAAATATCGTCCTTGTATTTATAGAAGGAACTGCGGCTGATGCCCACCCGATCGGTCGCTTCCTGAATCGTGATGGCCTGCTCCGATTCAAGCATCGACTTCGCCTCGACTACCTTCAGAAGCACCTCCGGCAAAGCCTTCCGCTTCACGATATAGTAATTGTTCGTCTCCTTCATGCGATCACCTGACTTCCCCTGAAAAGCAAATTGTTGTTTGCTTGTCGCGTACATCTGTTTTCCCACGAAAGATATCCTAACACAGTTTCGACTTCCATTCAAGGGCAAATATGCATAAAATCATACAAAAAGAAGCCGGATGATTCCGACTTCCATACAAATAACGCAACAAAATCCCGAAAGGCTACGCTAGTCCGAGATCCATTTCAGATAGGCGTTGATGAACGGATCAAGATAACCGTCCAAAACGCTATCCACCTGCGCGACTTCCGCACCCGTCCGATGATCCTTCACCATCGTATAAGGCTGCATGACGTACGAACGGATCTGGCTGCCCCAGCCGATCTCCTTCACATCGCCCCGAATATCGAATAACTTCTCGGCGTTTTCCTCCTGCTTTAACAGGAAGAGTTTGGCTTTCAGCATCTGCATCGCCTTGTCCTTGTTCTGGAACTGTGACCGCTCGTTCTGGCACTGTACCACGATTCCGGTCGGAAGATGCGTGATGCGGATGGCGGAAGACGTCTTGTTGATATGCTGCCCGCCTGCGCCGGAACTCCTATAGGTATCGATCCGCAAATCATCTTCGTTGATCTCCACGTCGAGTTCCTCTTCAATCTCTGGCATCACATCCAGCGACACAAAACTGGTCTGCCGCTTGCCCTGCGCATTGAACGGAGAGATCCGAACCAGCCGGTGCACGCCCTTTTCCGATTTCAGGTAACCGTAAGCGTTCAGCCCGTTGACCTGAAACGTCACGGACTTGATGCCGGCTTCCTCGCCGTCAAGATAATCCAGCACCTCAACAGAGAAGCCCTTTTTCTCGGCGTAACGGGAATACATCCGATAGAGCATACCCGCCCAATCGCAGCTTTCCGTCCCGCCTGCGCCCGCGTTGAGCCTAAGAATCGCATTGTTCTTATCATATTCGCCCGAGAGCAGCGTATTGATCCGCAGTTCTTCCAGCGTCCGCTGAAAATCATCATATTCCGTCTGAATATCCGGAATCAGTTCCGGATCGTTCTCCTCATAAGCCATGTCGATCAGATCAAGAATATCCTGATACTGCTGCGTCAGCGTCTCCACCGTCTCCAGAATGTCCTTGACGGTTTTCAGTTCGATCGTCATTTCCTGCGCCCGCTCCGGCATATCCCAGAAGCCCGGCGCTTCCATCTCGCGTTCCAGCTCCTCGACACGCTGTTGTTTCGCGTCCAGCGACAAAGAAGCCTTTACTTCCCGTAAAGGCTCTTCGCAAGTCTGTAATTCCTGTTTGATTTGGTCAAGCTCCACCATGATCCGTTCCTTTATGCTTCCCGCATTCTTAAGCGTTCTTCCTCATGCAGCACTGTTTGTATTTCTTACCGCTTCCGCAGGGGCAGGGATCGTTCGGATAGATCTTGGCAGTCTCTCTCTTCTGCGGTTTCTTCTGGGCGGAATCGTCCTTGTTGGTACCGGTGATCTTAGCTACCTCTTCACGCTCCACCTTCTGCTCCACACGAATATGCATGAGAACACGAATGGTTTCCTCGCTGATGGAGTCCGTCATGGAATTGAACATGTCGTAACCCATCATTTTATATTCCACCAGCGGATCTCTCTGTCCGTAAGCCTGCAACCCGATCCCCTGACGCAGTTGATCCATATCGTCGATATGATCCATCCACTTTCTGTCAATCACCTTCAGCAGGATGACACGCTCCAATTCCCGAATCTGCTCCGGCGCCTGGAACTCCGCTTCCTTCGCTTCGTAAAGCTTCACCACCTCTTCTTTCAGGCTGTGCTTTAATTCCTTGCGCCTGAAATTCCGAACGCTCTCAGGGCGCAGCGGCGTCACCGGCACCGTGGCGCACAGGTGTTGGTTCAGTTCCGTCAGATCCCAGTCTTCGGGAACCGCATCCTCGCCGATGCACATATCGACGGTATTTTCCACGAAATCGGTCGCCATCCTGAAAATCACGTCGCGCATGCTCTCGCCGTCCAATACGCGGCGTCTCTCCGCGTAAATGATCTCCCTCTGCTCGTTCATGACCTGGTCATATTCCAACAGGTTCTTACGAATCCCGAAGTTGTTGTTCTCAATCTTCATCTGCGCTTTCTCGATGGCGGAAGAAAGCATTTTATGTTCGATCTGCTCCCCGTCCGGTACGCCGAGCGTATGGAACACATTCATGAGCCGCTCCGATCCGAACAGACGCATCAGATCATCTTCGAGCGAAATAAAGAATCTGGATTCGCCGGGATCTCCCTGACGTCCGGAACGACCGCGCAGCTGATTGTCGATGCGGCGGGATTCATGACGTTCCGTACCGATGATCTTGAGTCCGCCCGCTGCTCTGGATTCCTCATCCAGTTTAATATCCGTACCACGACCCGCCATGTTGGTAGCGATCGTTACC
>CAZNCH010000112.1:0-5564 GCA_964571555.1 uncultured Lachnospiraceae bacterium
GAGATTTCGCGGAGTGACTGGAGTTCAGACGTGTGCTCTTCCGATCTAGATGGGACTTGACCCAAAATCTGTCAATCCCGACGAGATCAGAGCCGACTATAACGCCATGCAAACCCAAAAGTCCATTCTTGAAAAAAATTATAAAACAGCCGAAAAAGAAGTCCTTGAACTACAACAGAAGCTTGCAAATGTCGAGAAATATGTTGGCTACGATAAGACTAAAGACCAGGAGCAGGACACAGGTCACGAGGATCCCCACAAACAACATCATAGTATCAACTGACTGCGGTGTTTTCACCTTAACATGGCATCGCTAATGTCAGCTTTTTCTCCTATGATTCAGGTGCATCCTCGCTCCGGCATGGATATTAGATACAGTCGGTTTCGGCTTGTCTTTCTGTTCACCTTTCATTGCACCTGCAAGCTCATTTGCCATTTCCATCATACAGGCTTTGCAATACCTCCCATTCTCTATCGGGTATCCGCAACGATTGCATACCTTGGTAAAAATCGACTCCGGCGGCTGGGTAAGCGTACCATCCTTGATTAGATATTCAAGCACTTCCTTAGAGACTCCGGTCTCTCGTTCCAGAATCAGAATAGAGCTTGCCCCATGTTCATCAATATAACGACGCACTTTTCCGTAGTCATCGTACATGACGTTTCCGCATTTAGAGCATTCATATTCGCCGATTCCTTTATATACCATCTTTCCACCGCAATCATCACACTGTGCAGGTTTGCTCTGATTCAGTTTTTCAAGTTCTTTATCCACATTCCCATCCCCATCATACCGTATACTCACCGAAGTCTGACAAGAAGTATCTTCTCAAAAACCATACTTTGTTATCTCTGTCACCGGAGGATGCGCATTGCGGTTCACAGACATTGCTTTCTTTAACGCATCCGGGAAAAGTCCCTTGGATTCAAGAATTCCACGTCCGATGTCATTATTCCAGATCACAAAGAGAATACTCATATATTCGCTCCATACCATCGGCTGTTTCCCATCCTCTATATCCTTAAACCGGTCTGCATCTATGCCCGTCTTATCTGCAAGATCTTCCGCTTTAACTTTTAATGTCTTTCTTATTCCCGGAAGTTCATCTGCCATTTGCAGCATAACTGCATCCCTATCTAATGCATCCAAAGCATCTATCGCATCTGCCATAAATAACCATCTCCATCAATTCGTTCCATCTGTATCTATCATAACTTTGCAGTAATCTTCCGTCTTATCACGCATGATACGCAGTCCTGTCTCAAGTTCCTTTAGTTCCAACCTATGTGAGATTAATTTCGAAGGCTTTATCCTGCCTTCCTTAATCCTCTTCAGCACATAATTCCAATCATCCATTTTTTCATCATCATATGGCTCCTCCCTAAAGGATGAATTCCAAATTCCATATACAGACATCTGTTTGCGGAGCAGCTGCCACCAAATATCTCTTGAAAAGGTCATATCCGAATATGGATTTCCAACCAATATGATCCAGCCACCAGGAGCCGCCGCCTTTATCCCGTATGTTATACACTCATTCTTTCCAACACATTCAAAATAAGAAACAATGCCGCCATCTGATTTTTCTTTCAGCCACTCTGATACATTCTCTTTTCTGCTGTCGCAGAAATTCTTCTCAGATACTCCTAAAGACTTTACCTTTTCCAGCTGTGATTCTTTGTTCCCGACCACATAAATATTCTTGAATCCGGCATCCTTTAAAAGCATGACAACCATAAGACCTACTGTCCCGAGACCACATACGGCGATAGGCTTTTCAAGTGTCAGGATGGTATTCATGCCAAAGCATCCCATACGCATGGCATTCGCTGCCACAGCCATAGGTTCAAGCATTGCAGCCTCTTCAAAACTTACACTGTCAGGCAGAGCAATAAGGTTGCTCGCCGGAGCTGTTACATACTCGGCAAAAGCGCCATCACGGCGTGATCCGATATAGTCGTAATTCTGGCACATATCGGGAAGTTCATCCTTACATTCCCGACATTTCCCACAGGCAATCTTTGGAAAAACTGCTACCCTTTTACCAAGCCATGATGGGGATACCTTCTTACCTATGCTCTCCACCACACCGGAAAACTCATGTCCCGGTATAAGCGGCATGTTATGAGCTCCCGTTTCATAAATCCTTGGAATATCCGAGCCGCATATCCCGGCTGCTTTAACACGCACCCTTACTTCATCTTCCTTCGGCATAGGAATTTCAACATCCGAAAATACTATCTCCCCAACATTTTTCAGTACCCATGCCTTCGACATGTGTCCTATCCCTCCTTTATGCTTTTGAAGCGATTTAAATCCCCCATTGTAGTCACCTTAAAGTTATCTTCATCCCCGGGTATCATGACGATATCCATCCCTCTGATAATCGCAGGCTCCGATGCGCCGCATATCATGTGAATATTATCAGGCATAAGAGCCATATTTGCTTCATAATAAGGCTTCAGATAAAACAGTTCCGGTGCCTGACCTGCAAATACCTTTTTTCGGTCCAGAAGCTCAGAAACCGACAGCCCATCCTCGCTCAGATAGACCGTATCCTTCATGGGAAGTACCGGCATCACGCCGTCATGCCCCGGCAGTGCTCCATAACATTCATTAAGCAGGCTCACAGTTACAAAGGGTCTTGCCGCATCATGAATGAGAACCGTGTCTCCATCGTCCATTGCAGCTATATCTACCTTTTCATCCGCAAAACGGATTATTTCCTGCATCCCATTTAATATGGAGGTCTGTCTGTTGGTTCCCGGGATGGCATAGCCTCCTATTCTTCCAACATCTAATCCTGCTTTATCTGCATCGGCTTCTATAAGTTCCCTCCACTCATGTTCTGCCACGATATAAACTCTATCGACAGCTTCGCATTCGAGTAAGGCTTTCAAAGCCCAGGTCACCATCATATGGGAGCCGGCTTTCATGTACTGCTTCGGCTTATCAGATTCTATTCTTGTTCCAGTTCCGCCGGACAAAAGAAGCGCATAATTCATATCAGAACTTCATCTCCCTTATAGCCTTTAAGGTATCTCCGTAGGCAACTCCCTTTCCGAAAAGAAGCGTCGTTCCCAATACAAAGCCTTTCACCCCAAGCGGAGCATATTCTTCGATCTTATCCGCACCACAGGCACCATCCCAATAAATCTCAAAATCCATCTTATCCTTGAGTGTGAGAAGTTCATCATACTTCTCACGGACATAAGGAAGAAACATCTGGGCTGCATTTCCAGGATTTACGGACATTACCAGCACTTTCTTTACGATACGAAGAAGCATTTTGACTTCCTCGATACTGGTCCCGGGATTTATTGCAATCCCCGGTATGAGACCCGCATCTATGATCTTTTGCAGGGTGGTTGAAGGATGGTACTCTGCTTCAGGATGGATATAAACGGTATCCCCTTTATGCAGGTTTCGTATAAACAGATCTATCGTGTTTATTGGATGTTCCACCATAAGATGAACATCCAATGGTTTATCCGTTAGCCCTCTGATACAACGCAGGTCATTAAGCGACATGGCAAAATTCTGGACATAACGCCCATCCATGATATCTATATGGAAGGAATCTATTCCACCGTTTTCGAGTTCCTTTACCTCTTCTCCAAGTTTGCTGTAATCAGCACACATCATGGATGCCATAAGTTCAAAATCCATATCTCAGCCTTTCCGGGCTACACCATGCTCATAAGCATTACCGGTTTGCCCATGTTTCTGCATTTGTGCGCAAGGCTACCGGCTGCTCCGTAATAGCCCGACACAATGTTTATATATTGTTCTGCGTTATGATCAGTGTCATAGATCACGCTTTTCTTATCTTTTATGGAATCCGTAAATCCTGTATAACTGCGCCATAAGTCAGGATCAATTTCCCTTATCTCATCCAGATCACGGCTCGGGGCATACAGACACACCACATCAGCGGAATTCTCCTCTATCTCACCAATAGATCTTTCCAGCTTGCTCACCGCATCATTTCCATACTCCGTAAGAAATGCACCATTCACGCCAAGCAACACTATTTTGCGGTTTCCAACCTCTTTAATCCATTCGTCGGGCATGGTCAACGTTCCGACTTTTTCCTGTCCGGTCAAACCCTCCGAATCATCAAAAACCATGATCTTACTATCCCAGTAATCACGTATGCCGGAAATCTCAGCAAGTGTATCAACATACAGCGTTTTCATTGCCTCGGACGAAACAATAACCTGATCCGCATACAGGACCGCCGGCTGCTCGATCATTACCTTAATCGCTTCTGCCGCTTTATCCTCACTGTCAATAGGTGCATCCAAGTCAAAACATGGCACATATACAAGCCTGTCCGTATGTAAAGTCAGATTCTTTGAATAGAAGAAGCCCGGAACATCCATAGTTGAACCCCATTCATCGTATGGGTACTGCGTAACGATAACATCCGGGTGATGAGCCACAATGTCATAATCATCCACAGTAACAAGGTTCATGTTATCCGGGAAAAGTGATCGGTCATTATGCTCACCGCCGTTTACGCCTGTCAGCCTGTCTCCATCAAGATAAGAAAGCGGCATAACCTTTACATCTATATCCGACAGGGCACAGTATTTCTCATATACCGGTTCCATACTTTTCCACCACTCTGCTTTACAAGGCAGAAAGAGGACTTCCTTCTTTTTGGAAGAAAAATATGTTTCTACAGCTGCTTCGACCTGCTCTATTGCCGTATTTAATCCAGCAGCACTATTCTCATCCCAAGAAGTGCTTGACACATACACCATTTCACAATAGTCTTCAAGCATATGTACCAGTCCCTCACTCCCCGGCATCTGATTTTCCATATGTGTTCCTAGGGATATGGCCAGAGTCTGACAGCCATCCAGTATCTGCCCGGCAAGTTCTGTGTTCCCGGAAAGCACAAGCGTATGTATCTGTTCATGTGCCTGCAAAAGAGTTCTTGTCATTTCAAGGCATTTTTCTTTTCTTGTCTTCTCCCTGTGAAAATCCTGTATGGCAGCCTTCGTCAAGGTGTAACGATAAGGATTTCCTTTATTTTTCTTTCTAAGCATATCCTCCTGATCTTTATAAACAGGATAATCATGTATGCCGCCGCCCTTATGTATGTCCATATAGTTGCCATACTCTATCTGAAGTACTTCGTTATATCTGGTCGGGACGGGAATGGCTGTGTACTCAAAAGGCAGCAAGACCACATCCTCAAAAAGTTTCCTGCTGTACTTATGGTTATGATCAGATACCCAGAATGGCATCAATGCCACATTCTCAGCCTGATCCGAAGGATACATTATATAAAGCTTCTCCGTCAGGAGCCGCAGCTCCCTAAGCAGATTTCCACGCCTGTGAAGAGTCGTATGATTCTCCCTCTCAATATTTGCAAGTATCCTTCTGCATTCCGGTGTATCCAGCTTTCCAGAGCCGACAAGTTCATACGCTTTCTGAACATCCTGTGCCATTGCCCTTCGCTTTTCTTCAGTAGCTTCATCCTCACAAAGCCCATCCAAAGGGAAAATATCAATGCCGACTGTATAAGGGCATCCAAAATATTCCTTCATAT
>CAZNCH010000113.1:0-5437 GCA_964571555.1 uncultured Lachnospiraceae bacterium
CATCACCTACCTCGAACTGCTCTTTGACGCAGACGACCGCGTGGGCTATGTCACGAATGATGTGTGGCAGGACGCCGAGGGCAAGTGGCTGCCGAGCAAGGGCGTGTACGACCGCACCGCCGGGGAACTTATCGCATCGCTGAAAAAGCATCCCGACGACCTCGGCGCGACCATAGGCGACTGGAAACCGCAGGTCGGCGCGTGGATTCGATTCAATCCCCTCGACGGTGACGGCGTGAAGAACGAGAACATCACGAAGTTCCGCTTTGCCCTGGTGGAGTCGGACACGCTCCCCGTTGCGGAACAGGACATCGTCTTCCGCAAGCTGGAACTACCTATCGCGGCGCTCGTTCACAGCGGAGGCAAGAGCCTCCATGCCATCGTCCGCGTGGATGCGGAGAATTACGACGAGTACAGAAAGCGCGTGGAGTTCCTTTACGACTTCCTGGAGAAAAACGGCGTGTCCATCGACAAGCAGAACCGCAATCCGTCCCGCCTCTCCCGTATGCCGGGAGTCACGAGGAACGGCAACCGCCAGTACCTTGTTGCGACCAATATCGGCAGGAAGTCATGGGTGGACTGGATGGATTTCGTGGAGGGCGTCTCGGACGAACTGCCCGACATGGTATCCCTCGACACCTTCAAGGACAATCCGCCGGAACTGCCGGAGGAGCTTATCACGGGGATTCTCCGCAGAGGACACAAGATGCTGATATCCGGCTCGTCCAAAGCCGGGAAGTCATTTCTTCTCATGGAACTGTGCATCGCTATCGCGGAAGGCAAGCCCTGGCTCGGCTTTCCCTGCAAGAAAGGCAGAGTCCTCTATGTGAACCTTGAGATCGATCCGGCAAGCGCGATCAACCGATTCCTCAAAATCTACGAGGCGCTCGGTCTGCCCATCAAGAACGCGGACAGCATCGTGGTGTGGAACCTCAGAGGTCACGCCGTACCGCTTGACCAGCTTGTGCCGAAACTCATCCGCCGTGTGCGGGATCAGCACTTTGACGCCATCGTCATCGATCCCATTTACAAGGTCATCACTGGCGATGAGAACAACGCCTCCGAAATGGGCGCGTTCTGTAACCAGTTCGACAAGATTTGCACGGAGACCGGGTGCAGCACCATCTACTGCCATCATCACAGCAAGGGTGCGCAGGGCATGAAAAAAGCGATGGACAGAGCGTCGGGCTCCGGCGTGTTCGCCCGCGATCCCGATGCCCAGCTTGACATGATTCAGCTTGAGCTTTCCGAGGATATCGCAAACAACGTCCGCGACGGCAACGAGACTGCATGGCGGCTCGAATCCTCGCTGCGTGAGTTTCCGAACATCACGCCCGTCAACTTCTGGTTCGAGTACCCGATCCATAAGGTCGATGACAAAGGGACACTCGGCGCGATGCCCGCACAGGGCACTCCGCAGGCAGGACGGCTCAACAATCCGAAGAGCAAGACGCCGGAAGACGCCGCCGAGGAGTTCCGCACCGCTTTCTCCGCTCTCGACATGGACGGCAAGGTCACCGTGAAGGACATGGCGGAGTACATGGGCGTCATCGATAAGACCGTTTACGCAAGGCTCAAAAAAATGGGCGATGAGTTCACTCTCGACAAAGGCGTCATCACGAAAACGAACCCTGAAAACGGCTGACCGGATTTTCTTCTTCTACGCTGTCTATAAAAAGATATAGACGGAAGAACGGTCGTTACACTCCCAAAGTGTGAAGGGCTGCATAGCCTGCCCTTCCACTTCTGCGGAGCGCAACGTAACAGCACGGAATAGAAGAACCCAGGATACACGGAGGTGTAGAAAATGGACTTTTTTATAGCAATGAAGCCGCCGACCGCAACCGCGCAGGAAAAGCAGGTGCGCATCGTGAACGGCAAACCGATATTTTACGATCCCGCTCCCGTGAAGGACGCGAAGAAACTGCTCATCGGTCATCTCATCCTTCATAAGCCGGATAAGCCGATAGAGGGAGCCGTCTCGCTCACGACGCTGTGGCTCTTTCCGAAGGGCAAGTCCCATAAGAACGGCGACTGGCGGGTGACCAAGCCCGATACCGATAATTTGCAGAAGCTCCTCAAGGACTGCATGACGAAATGCGGATTTTGGAAAGACGATGCCCAGGTAGTCAGGGAGACCGTTGAGAAACGCTGGTCGGATGAACCGACCGGCATATACATCGAAATTACCGAACTGGAGGTGAAGCAGGATGCCAAATAACATATACCGCAATTCCGAGGGCTATTACGATCCGACCGCAGGAGCCGTCCTCGCAAAATGCGACAGGAAGGAAAAAAGCGACCGCAGGAAGGCGATTCGTAAGGCAAACGCAAAAGCCCGGAAACAGGCCGTTTCCGAATATCGGCCTATCGTCTATATCTGCAGCAGATATGCCGGGGATATAGAAAATAATGTCGCAGCGGCGCAGAGATACTGCCGATTCGCCGTTAACAGCGGATACATCCCCTTCGCGGCGCACCTTTTATTTCCTTTATTCCTTAATGACGCGATTCCCGCCGAGCGGATGCTGGGACTGTCCTTCGGAAACATCTTCATGGACAAATGCGACGAGATATGGATTTTCGGCTCGGAATATTCGGCTGGTATGCAGGCGGAATACGACCGCGCCGTAAAGAAAGGCTACCGAATCCGCCACTTCACAACCGACTGCCGTGAGGTCACAGGTCACGGGAACGGAGGTGGCGATGGACCCGTATGAAAAACTGGCGAACGCCATCATCATCCAGGCGGCAAAGGACTACCGCACCGCCTTAAGGAAACTGCGGAGAAATCCGCGAAACCATCTCGCTCAAGCGGAGGCTGAATCCATAGAATGGTTCTTCCGCTCCGGCTGGTACAAGTGCCTCACCGATGTGGACGGCGAAATGGTGATACGAAAACTCAGAGAGGAGGATTAACGGCTATGACTGCAAAAGAATATCTGCGTCAGGCGTACCGGCTTGACCACAGGATAAATTCCGACCTTGCGGAACTCGAACGGCTCCGCGACATGGAAGGCAGCATCAGTTCTCCCAGCTTCGAGGAACACTATAACCCGAACCGCAACACGGAGGCTCCCTTCATCCGCTGCCTTGAGAAGGTGTGGGATTTGGAGATGAAGATAAAGACCGAGATCGACAAACTCATATCCTTAAAAGACCAGATGCGCGAGGTGATCGATGCCGTCCAGAACACGGACGAGCAGATGGTTCTCCGCTACCGCTATATCCATAACATGACATGGGAGCAGATCGGTGACGAACTCAAAGCTGACGAAAGCACGGTCAGACGGTGGCACCGCAGGGCGCTTGCAAGCGTTATCGTCCCGGCTGATCCCATCGTGATATAAATGTGCCGAAAATACCCGGTTTTGCCCAGCAATGCCCACCTTGCATTTATGGTACATTATAATCAGCGGAGCAGAATCAAGAAGCCTCAAGGGTGCAGACCTTTGGGGCTTTCTTCATGCCCAGGAAAGCGAGGTGAAAGGATGCCAAGGAAACCGAAACGACCATGCCGCTATCCCGGATGCGGTCGGCTCTCTGACGGTCCCTACTGCGAGGAACACAGGAAAGCCGTGCGGGACGATTACAACCGTTACGAACGCGCTCCCGACAGCAACAAGAAATACGGCAGGTGTTGGAAACGAATCCGAGACCGCTACGCCGCGGCACACCCGCTGTGCGAACGCTGCCTCAAGGAAGGTCGGTACACTCCCGTCGAGGAAGTGCATCACATCGTTCCCATCTCGAAAGGCGGCGACCACAGGGAAAGCAATCTGATGAGTCTTTGTCAGTCGTGCCACACCAAAATCCATGTGGAGATGGGCGACCGGTAGGGCGGTCAAAATCTCTGCGGGACCTATAGCGGACAGCGGCCTGGGGCTTCGTGCGCGAATTTTCGTATTCAAACGGGGTATTAACCCGGCGAATGCAGATCGGAGGTGAGAATGTGGCAAAAGACGGTACCAACAGGGGCGGTCCCAGACCGGGAACGGGTCCGAAAAGGAAACCGCTCGTGGACAAAATACAGGACGGCACGGCAAAGGGAACGCTGGTGATGCCGGACGATCTGCCGGAGCCTGCGGATATCCAGGGCGAGGATGTTCCTCCCGTCAGGGATTACCTCAAGGCAAAGCAGAAAAACGGCAGCGACCTGTGTGCCGAGGAGATTTTCAGAGAAACGTGGCTGTGGCTAAAGGCGCGGGGCTGTGAAATGTTAGTAAACAACCAGCTTATAGAGCAGTACGCGATGAGCGTGGCGCGGTGGATTCAATGCGAGGAAGCGATATCCGAATTCGGGTACCTCGCCAAGCATCCCACCACGGGGAACGCCATCGCATCGCCTTATGTGTCCATGAGCCGCGACTACAAGAAACAGGTCAATGCGGACTGGTTCCAAATCTATCAGATCGTGCGTGAGAACTGCTCCGTGGAATATGACGGCGCAAGCCCGCAGGACGATCTGATGGAGCGGCTGCTCCGCGCAAGGAACAGAAAATAAAAGAAATGGAGATATGGACATGAAAACTTACAAGACAGCGGAAAGCGTATGCGCAGGACATCCCGACAAGCTGTGCGACTTCATCGCCGACAGCATCTTGGACGCCTGCCTTTACAAAGACAAGTCCTCCCGCGTAGCCTGCGAGGTCATGGCGGCGGGACGGCGCATCATCGTTGCGGGCGAGATTACCTGCTCGAAGACCGTGGATATCCGTTACACCGTCCGCAGGGCGCTGGAGAAGGTCGGGTACAATCCTTACGGCTTCCTCATTTATGTGTTCATCCGCAAGCAGAGCCGTGACATCGCGGGCGGCGTGGATATGAGCATCGAAGCAAGGAACGGCGATACCTCCTGCTACGCAAATCTCGGCGCGGGCGATCAGGGTACCGTGTACGGGTACGCCACAAACGAGACGAAAGAGTACATTCCCCTGCCGCTCCTTCTTTCACACAAAATATGTAAAAGACTGGACGCCGTCAGGAAGGACAACCTCATCCACGGTATCAAACCGGACGGCAAGGCGCAGGTCACCGTGGAATATGTGAACGGCAAGCCAAAGCGGGTAAAGACAATCGTGGTGTCCGTCCAGCACGACAAGGACAAAGAACTGGATGTGTTAAAGAGCGAGATCATCGCTGAGATGCTGCATCCCGTGTTTGCGAAGTTCCCCTTTGACGATGACACCGAAATCCTCGTCAATCCTTCCGGCAGATTCGTTGAGGGCGGTCCCAAGGCTGACACGGGGCTGACTGGCAGGAAACTGATGGTGGATACCTATGGCGGACTCGGCGCTCACGGCGGCGGCGCGTTCTCCGGCAAGGACCCGACCAAGGTCGACCGCTCCGGCGCGTACATGGCAAGGTGCATCGCAAAGAACATCGTGTTCGCGGAACTGGCTGACGAGTGCCAGGTCGCTATCAGCTACGCCATCGG
>CAZNCH010000114.1:0-5096 GCA_964571555.1 uncultured Lachnospiraceae bacterium
CGTCGGAGTATTCCACCTACCTCTCCGGCAGATGCGTTGAGATAAAGATGCTGCCGCTGTCCTTCAGCGAGTTTCTGTACTTCCACGACTTCGAGGTACGGGAAACGCAGAGTGCCCTGGGCGGTGTGAGAAAGCAGGTCTATGACCGTAATGGCGAACGCTATGAACTGCGAGAAGCTTTTGACTCCTACCTACGCTTCGGAGGAATGCCGGGTATTGCCGATGTAGGGCTGAATCAGGAAAAGGCGCTAACCTTGCTGGACGGCATCTATTCCACTGTCGTTATCCGTGATATTTTGGAACGTGAAAAACGCAGAGGTCAGCAGCGCATCACCGATCCTGTGCTGCTTCGCAAAATCATACTGTTCCTTGCGGACAATATCGGCAGCAATGTTTCAATATCGTCAATCGGGAACACCCTTGTAAACGAAGGCTTGCTGGAAGACAGCAAGCGGAAAGGCTCGCCCAGCGCGCACACAGTACAAGCGTATGTGACTGCGCTGCTTGAGAGCTTCTTCTTCTACGACATCAAGCGTTTCGACATCAAGGGCAAGGAGTATCTTCGCACCCTTGGTAAGTACTACATCGTAGATATCGGCCTTCGCAATTACCTGCTGGGATTCCGCAACAGAGACAGCGGTCACGTGCTGGAGAATGTTGTGTATTTCGAGTTACTGCGCCGTGGTTACGACGTGGCAATTGGAAAGATCGACAATGCCGAAGTTGATTTCATCGCCACCGATGCAGAAAAGAAGCTGTATATTCAGGTGACGGAATCCATGATGAGCGAGGATGTCAGGTGCCGCGAACTTGCTCCGCTGCAGAAAATACGCGACAACTACGAGAAGATGGTGCTTTCACTCGACACAGGATTTGAGACCTCATATGAGGGCATACAGTCGAACAATGTGATAGAGTGGCTGCTTGCCAAATAAAGGCAGACAACTACCAACAACCGCCCATGTTCTCCTTATGAGCGGCAAACCGAGTTCTTATCGATTGTGGTTGCTCGGATGTGGACTACACCAGTCCCCAGATGGCGGCATCCTCCGCGCCCAAACCGTCGAGCGCAAGACCCGCAAAGCCGTGGTCAAAAACCAATCTGTTATAAAGTTCCTGTAGGTCAAGGCTGGAGCGGAACTGGATTACTCCACCGCCACGCGAATCGCAAAGACAGAGCGCAACCAGCTCCACGCCGGGGTCGGATGAAATTGTGAGAGCGGCGTCAAAGCCAATGGTAAGACCTGTTGCTTCCCCAAGGCTGAATGCCTCTATCGAACCATCAAGCACTGTAGAACGGCTTGCGACTTCTTCGTTCGTGCCAGATAGGGCAAAAACCGAGCCGTTCCATGTCGCGCCCGTCCGCGCTACTCTACCGAAGGTGTAGGTGTGACCGGCTAGCGAAAGGCTGGTTGACTCCCGCGCCTGATACTTATAAGCGTCGCCGATGACCAGCTCAGAGCAAAGGGTCATATAGTGCGAGTACACTCCAACGTATCCACTTACGCTCGACACAGCCTGATTTATCACAGGCTTGCCACCGTAATACACGGTAACCACATTTCCGCGCTTTCTGATCTCCAGCTTGAACCAGTGCGGAGCTGCGAAAGGCTGATCTGAACGCTCCAACGGCACAGAGTATGTGGCGAGGATAAAGCTGTCATTGAGGTACGGCCCCTGCCGGACTTCGATTCTGTCGTAAGGGTCATTGTAGACCACCATGAGATTCCCGCAGATGATACCCGTAATGCCGAAGTAGCTCGTCCTGTCGCTCGGCTCGAGGAAGGTAAGGCTGGCGTAGAAATTGGTAAATGTGCGCGCCTTGTAGAGCAGCGTTCCGCGCCCTGCGAGATAGCTCTGGTTGGTTTCACCCTCCCAGTCCTCTTCCACGCTGTACTCGCCGTTATCCGAGTTGTAGTTTTCCAGCGTGTCATAGTTAAGGAAGCTATCCTGCCAGTAAACCACAGGGGTCGGCGTGTGACGGCGTGCGATGGCGAAAAGGCTGAGGGAGTCTGATATTAGAGTTTGCCCGGCAGAATCCTCCAAAGGCTGTGGCCGCAATGTGGCGGTATGGTCGGCGTAGTCGAGAACATAAGGAAAAACCATGGTGGTAAGCTCGGTCGGGTTATAGACCCCGGCGAATCCCGCCAAAGGCTGATCTTCTGCCAAGCTCCGAGTACCAAGCATATATCCGGCAATAGTACCGAAAGGCAAATCTGATACAGTACCATTGCTGCAATAGAGACGACCTGCGGCTGGCAAACCGAGAAGGATATCCTCTGAGTCGTACCAAGCTCTAAACTCTCGCAGAACGCTGTCGATGTAGGATAGTTTCACATCGGCAGGAAAGAGCGCCGTCACCGTGTTATAGAAACCTCGAAAGGACGAGTGGTAGACCCAAGTGCAATCCGTTTCTCTCACGCCGGGAAGCGTGAGATTGTAATGCCCTTGCACGAAGGCGTGCTTGTACTGGATATACAGGCTCGTCACCAAGTCGCGGACAGGCAAGACGTGGGTGTTATCTGATGCAGATGATAACCGCACATCCAAGCCGCGAAAGGCTGGATATGCCAGCTTTAGGCTACGGACTCCAGAGATAAGCGTGTCCCGTGCGCCAGCCGTATTGTCTCTCACAGCCACAAACGCCGCCTCATCCGTATTGGAAAGGGACAGTAGCCAGCGAGTGTCCTGACGGGCAGCTATGGCAGGAAGGAGCGCGTCAATATTCATCGAAAGGCTGATCGCGCCGGTATTATCGAAGGTCAGGCAGCGAATGGCTATCATATCCGGCAGAAAGGGCGCGCCAGAGAGCCATGTCAGGAGGCCTTCTGTTATCTCGCTTATCCACGCCATCGTCATGTGCTAACGCCTCCGTCCCTTTCGCTGAAATCGATTAGAATAGCAGCAGATCCGTCAAGCTCGACTGTGTGCCTCGATATGCCGTCCTGAAGATAAGGGAAAAAGCCGCTGTGGGCTACGTCCGCGCCGTTCTTGGTGACTTCTGCCGAAAGGCTGTCGATAATGATTGTGTCACCCGCGACAGCGCCTCCGACCTCAAGCCTTTGCGCATTGTAACCTTGGGATAGAGCAAGTCCAGTACAGTCGGTGTTCAGCTTAACCGCCACACTACACCCGCACGCCGCCGTCCCTTTGTTCAAAAGCACAAACGTAGCATCGCCGTGAGCAATCGCGTTTACCCTGCGTCTGCGGTTGGTGGCCACCAGCATTTCTGATGGGCTCGGCGCGTGACCTGTCGCTTTATCGCCCTCTTGAAAGAGCATATCGGTGACAGCCAGCCGTCCTTCGGCATTGTAGAAACGGATACCAACGCGGATACTCGCTACTTTTTTCTCCGGCAAAGGGTTATCGACCAACGTTTCAAATCTGGTGAACATCATAGCATCACCCATCCTGCGTGAACTGTATCTCGCTGACATGCCCGACCCAGCCCGTGGCAATAGAGCCAGACTGGAGCATGAGGTCTGTGAGATACAAATCTCCCGTGGCGTTCTTCACGGCGACGCGCAAACGGATGGATTTCACCCTTTTCTGCTGGTCATAACTACCCGCCACGGTTGTCGTCGGCACGATCTTCTGAACAACGTTTGTGTAGGAAACCATGCGATCACAAGCCTTTCCAGCTCACGCCTTGACTGGCGGGGCTTAATACAGATCATATTCTTTCGTCTCAACAGAGCCGTCGTCGTAGGTGATCTCGATTTCCAGCGTCACCGCGCCGTCCGCGCCAAGCTCTATGCCATCGGACGCCACTTTCGCAGAAAACGTGTAGTTGTCGCGCGTCGCCGGATAAATCACTTGGCTCAGACTCTTTGTGCCGTTCAGCACGCCGGACGCTTTGAAGCAGCATGATCCACTCGCGCCGTTCTCTGAATCGACTACAAAGCCGTTGTTAATCCAATGAGAAAAGCCGTTGTCAGCACGGCTATTTTTGAGGTGGTTGAACGGCACCATATCTTTGATGTCCACGCTGGACACAAGGCTCTCGCCCTCGGTCGCCGCAACAGCGGAGTCCCATGTGGAGCTGGAACTGGATAGGTTCTTCAGCGTCGTACTCAGCTCCAGCTTCGACTTCCACGGCTCCTGCAAGTTATACTCGCGCCGCACGACCCTTGTTTTGACGTTGATGCCCAATTCCCGGTCATACACCGTGACTCTATCGCCTAGCTCCCACGTCTCATGCTTATATCCAGTCAATAGACTCAAGTCCATCGCAGAGAGCGCGTAGCTTACCGTGGGCGTGGCGTACTGCGCCAGACGCATCCGGGTGTACTCCAGCATCTGCGTAGGGTTGATGAAGGATGTGCAGTCGAGGGTGCTGATTCTGACCTCCGGCGTGTAGGTGTAATCTTCGACATAAGCCTTTCCCTGGTTCACATCGGCAAAGGTCATGCCCTCAGCGCCAACAGCATAGAGCCTCGTGATGAGGCTACCCGTGTTTGTCACCTTCCGAATCTGGCTCATGTTTTTATTGTAGGCGAACACAGCTCCAGAATCAGAGCCGTACTGCGTGTACAGATGAGCCAGCCGTCGCGGGCAGTCGAAAACAAGATCGCCGCCGTGAATATCAGCTATGGAGCGAAGAATCGCCAGAGCGTTCGTCTTTTCGCTCTTCCAGCTGCGCTTGGTAGAAACCTGTACATCACCAACGTACCAGCCCGTACCGTCGAGCGCATACGCCATCTCGTTCTTGGCGGTCTCAGAAATGAACTCTTTCACAGGGCGATAGACGGAGAAGCCCAGATCGTAGAATTCCGCTTCGGCATACACGCTGGTGGTCGATGTGCCGTCAGATGCCTTTTCATCGGTGACGGTGCGTATCTTGTAGATGTCGTTGACGATTTGAATCTTGGCTTCGTTCTGAACATAGGGCCGCTTGCTGTCCTTGAAAGGTAAGCTGAACTTCAAAACATCCTCGCCGTTGATCTCGCCCGCCACCGTGATGTCGTAGGCGTTCTCCAGAACGGCAGCAGGAGCGCCATTGTTATCCAGAATGACTGGGTATGAATAGCCCCTTACCTCGAACAGCTTATTCGGAATATCGTAGACGCGCAGCTCATTGAAGCGCGGCGTGCGCG
>CAZNCH010000115.1:0-5061 GCA_964571555.1 uncultured Lachnospiraceae bacterium
CCTTAAACGTCTTGGGAAAGCTCTGAATGTACATGTTCTTCGCGTCCAGCTCGTCGATCTGCTGGCTGTTCATCAGATCGTTCAGGTAGAACTGCGTCTGTTTGATGTAATCGGCGTCGAAATACATGCGCCCGAAGACGTACCGCCCCAGATTCTGCTGGACGTAGACCCGGACGAAGCGAAGGCAGCAGTCATCGACGTGCGCGTTCGCCCAATCCGTGAGCAGAAGCTTTCTATCCCTTCTAGGCGTGTAGCTGTTGTCGAAGCCGCCCACGCCATCAGGACTGTAGCACTCTGCCGTACCACAAACATCCCAGTCATCCTTGTCACTGGTGTAGACAAATCTCGCATCGTTCCTGACCACATGCCCGTCGGCGTAGATATACCGTCCGCTCTCCATGATGGCACGGAACTGGTCATTAGAACTTGCTAACCTCCGCACAGTGGCAGGTTCGATAACGTATGTGTGTACTTCCGCCCGCCATGCGTCAACATCGAACGCGAAAGGCTCAATCAGCTTACGCTCGACGTAGTTCAGCGACCCTTTCGCCTGAATGTAGCCAAGCTGAATCATCCGGGCGCGGATTCTGAAATGCGGTAACATCAGCTCCGCGCTCATTTTTTTACCAACTTCCTCGTAGCGCGCACCGGCATGACGGCAAGCGCCGACCTCCTCTCTCTTGCTTTCGATAAGCTTACGAGTGGATGTGGCGGGGAGCATCAAGCCGTATGCGCCGCGGTTGGCCTGCTGTTCCATAAAAAACAGAGCATCTATGGGTCTGCTGACCTCCGGGTGCTCCTTGGGGTTGTAATCCGCATCCACGATTACTTCGTGCTTCACCAATGTGCGCGGGTCGTTACACCCCATCTTCTGGAGGCGGTAACAGAGATAATGTTCCGCGAAATGATACACTTCGTGGTAGACGCCGAAGGCTGAATACTGCCGCTTAATCAGGTTCTCGTTGATGACAATCGTCTTGGCCGGGATATGGATAACATCTGGCTTTTTCGTCTTGATGTGCTTATCCCGACCGCCGTCCTGCCGCTCTTTATAGTCCTCGCCGACGACAAGGTCACCCTCCTCGAAAAACAGGATGGTGTCCACATCCTCGTGCTCGTAAATCCGGCAGAGCTTGACCGTCAGACCCATCGCCTTGGCTAAATCGTAGGCGTTCCGCTTCTTGGGGTCATGCAAAGCGTCCGGGTCATATTCCATCCATAGCCTTTCCGCCATCGCATCGGTGTGTTTATTATCGCTGAACGGTATCAGGTAGGAGTCGAGCTGAGTATAGCCGTCTGCCTTTCGGTCGAGCGTGGCGGTCAAGTCCTCTATGGTACACTTGAAGCCGTCACGCCCACCATCTGAGCCGGCCGGGATGCCAGCGTCATCAAGAAACGCGCACCAGAACACGAGCCAGCCGTTCCATGTCAAAGGACCGTTGACTGTGTTCAACTTAAGCTCAACCCTTACGTCGGTGTAAAGGCTCGACCTGTCAATCCGCCAATAAGAAATGTTTGGAAAGGACAAGACATCACGGTTGATGGTTCTGTTCAGCACTCTCGCGCCGACCAAGGAAGACAAGGCCCCTGAACGAAGCATCCGAGTGACATAGCTGTACATAGGCAGCCGGTAGTTGTCAAAGAAGAACTTGGTCATCGTGAGGAGTTCTGGCACGAGAATCTTTCTGGTTTTTTGTACTGGAGCGACAGGAAACACACAGTCCTCCGCGTCGGGAAAGGCTGTGGGCGTGGGGACAGATAAGGCGGCTGGTTCGGCTGGGCACTCGGCTGCTGGCTCTGCTACAGTCTCACCATAATCTGCTGGCCCTGTTATTGAGGACAGAAAGTCAGCCATATGAGATCCGACCTCGTCCGATGCCGAGACGGAGGGAATGAAGCCGAGAGGGTAGTCCACATCCGGCCGAAAGTCTGTGTGACCCTCTGGCTTGGTTCTGGTAGCTGTGCTGGCGCTGCTGGCGTTGCTGGTAGTGGTAGGCGCTCTATCTCTACACTTCATGTTTTTCTCCCCGTTGTTCGGTGGTTACAATTTCCATACTCCTCTGCGCTGACCTTTACAGCGCCTTAATGACGAAGCGCGCCACGCCCTGAATGTCAAGCTCATGCACCTTGATATCTTTCAATCTTTTATTCTCCGGGTGCAAGATGTACGTTTCATCATCCTCACTATACAGCAGCCGTTTCAAGCTGTTCTGGTTATCACACTTAGCCACGACGATTTCTCCGACTTTCGCGTCCATTTGCCTTTCTACGACGACCATATCGCCGGAGTCAATCCCGGCGTTTATCATGGAATCGCCGGACGCTCTGATGATGTACAGCTCGCCGTCACCGAATATAGACGTGGGGAGATTAACGTATTCCTCCACCTGCGCTTCGACCTCATCCAGCTGTCCACAAGGAATTGAGCCAGCGTAGACCACCGCGCTTTGCGATGGGCTGATAAGAGCTATCCTGTCAGTAACGATGCTTTGACGCTTGCCGTCATAGGAGAGCAACCCTTTCTCGTCCATCGCCGCTAAGTATTTGTACGCCGTGCCGCGCGCTATTTTCATCTCTGTGGCAATCTCCGTCGTACTCGGTGACCTGCCGTTGGAAAGGTAGAAGTCCTCCGCATAGTCGTGGATGCGCTGCATTAGTTCTGGGTCTTTGTGCCTCAAAATTTCACCCGCTTTCATTCTGTGGCTTGGTTTGATAAGTTGGTTTGGTACGGTTGGTTTTGTCGCTTGCCTGTAGAGGGGGCGGTAGTGAGCCGCCGTGGTCTCCACGCGGTCGAGTGTCGATTGGTCTTGTTTCCTTTTATCGGAAGCAGTTGCTTCCACCAAAGAATAACACGCAGAATTTGGAATGTCAATAGGCCGAGGCAAAGTTGATTTGTAAATTATTCTTTGACCGAAGTTAGCGGTAGCTAACTTTTAGGCAAAAAAGGACTTGAGCTGCAGTTTTGCTCCGTCACAGCACAAGTCCTCTATTCAGGTTTCATCACACGCTTAGATGTGGCTTCTTTCCACAGCTCCACAAGCAGTCTTCAGGTCAACGAAATACTGTCGATACCACTCGGCTTGCTGTTTTCCGAAGTACCGCTCAATGTCCGAAAGACAGTCATCCAACTGTTCTAAATCAAGACACCCTAGCCGCCGGACGGCTTCTAGGCAACCATCTTCTATCTCAACCTTTCCGAAGTCCTCCGTCTTTTCCATCAGATCTAAGCTGACTTCGGTGATAATCTTCAGCCAACCGTTCACATCGTCCTCAAAGGTGGCGGCAAAGATTGATTTGCCACACAGGGCTTCGCCGTAGTCTAACGAGCATACGTCCATGTCAGCCAAGTCTCCAGCCGTGGGCGTCCCGGCTGTGTTCAAGAGATATACTTCACCGCCGTCAGCATTGCCAAGGATACAGCTCAAGGCGAGGTAGAATAGCATCTTCTGTTTCTGCTCAACCGTCAGGTCATGACAGTGCTGCAAACCCACGGGCTTGAGTCCGTCCATGAACTTGAGCGCACCGTAGACTTCACCGCGACTATCCTTGTACCACTCACATGGTATGGAGTAGCAGCCCAGAGCAGCGATCAGTTTCTGCGCTATGTATTCTTTCAGCGATTGAGTACGCTTCTGAAGCTTAATGACGTATCTCTCAGAAGCGTTCGCGCGGCTTGTGGCGATTGTTATTCGACCGCCGAATCCCTCCCGCTTCATGTAGGCTAAATCAAAGTTTTTCTGTTGCAGCATCTATATCGGCTCCTATCCTGTGGCTTTCTACCTCCGTGACAGGTGCGCCTTTCACAGAACATTCTTGGGCGCAACCTTTCGCTTGCTCCATCCCATCCCCGATGCCCATTCTTTCATGGATACTTTTTCATCCTCGTCCTCACCATTGATGGTTTTGAGGAACTCTACAAACCCTCCCAGTCCGCCAACATCGTCCATCACATTCACGCCGTCACGAGCGATACATGAGGGCAAGCCTTTCTTGATGTATAGCTTCAACGCCTCGTCAATCTCTTCCTGTTTGACGCGACCTTGCTTCACCAGATCAACGCAGTTGTGGCTGCCGGATATACGGACGCACCAGTCGTCACCGAAGTCGTAGTTATAGAGAATGTGGTCAGCAACAGGTGGAATATGAGGCTGAGGCACATACATGGCTTCCTCCCATCCATCGTTCCCAGCTGCATCCTCGTCTTCATCTTCATCAAGCAGTATATCGTTGACAGCATCTACATCAGCCATGAACTGCTCACAGCTTTTGCAGCAATACTCGCCGACAGCCAAAGGGTAACCGTCTGACAACAGTCCATCTTTCCCAAAGGCAAGGATTGACCCAATGGGTAGCCTTTCCAGCAGAGCCTGCGTATCATCTTCAAACAGATAGACAAGGGCGCGGGCAGGAAGATCTGAGAACATCATCGTTTCAGTTCTTATCACTCTGTCGTCGCTGATATACCCCGGACGTTTCGTCGGCTTGCCATGTTTATCCTTTACCGGATAACATGCAACCACAATCTCCCCTTCGTCTCCGTTCGCATCCCGCACCCAATCCACCGTGAACACTTCCGCGCCCAGCCTTTCGGTCAACGTCTCAACATCACGCTGACAGAAACGATAGGTTTCTCCTCCGCAGAGGTCTGCCTGTGGCCATTTGTATTTCTTTCTCAGATAGGTCTTGAAGCTGCCCGTTTCGTAGTCATCATCCCAGAATTGTTCGCTTTCATCCATGAGCGGAGAGCGTAATAACAACCCTACCAGGCGAATCCAATCCTTCACGCCACCCGTTGTGAGTGCGTTAAAGGATTTCTCTGGGAGCTTGTAACTGTGTAAATGCGAGTTTTGCCAGCCAAAGCACTGCTGGATAACATAATGCAGGGCATGAAGCGATATATTCGCGGGAACGACGACATCGCGGGAGATCGCGTTGCCAAAGGCGACATTCCCGTAGTGTTTCAGAACCTTAGCGTCATTAGCATCAATCCACGGTCCTTTCGTGGCTTCACTGCGGTGTTTCTCTACCAATTCCAAATGAAGCCGGACCATTTCAGGCAGC
>CAZNCH010000116.1:0-5047 GCA_964571555.1 uncultured Lachnospiraceae bacterium
CCTTACATAGGAAATGATGCAAGGATGTTTGATTTTTTTATGAACAGTCTTTTAAACGAAGGTAGAGTTTTTGATGTCTCTGAAATTCAAGATAATCCGTATGTAAAAGATATTGATTTTAAGGATAGGCGAAGCGGAGACTTTGAATTTCGGTACCATTCGTTTATGCCCTATGAATTAGATATCTATGACATACCAAAGAAAATAATAGAATATGATGTGGATATCCCCAGGATCTCTTGTTTTACAGAAAAGGTAGAGTATCCTGTTATATTTCAAAACAGCATAAAATCAACATGGATGTCAGTGTCTCCGAATGAAATAAATACAATGAAACAACCTATAAGGAATGCCAAAGGTAAAGTTTTGACACTTGGTTGCGGAATGGGATATTTTGCCTATATGGATGTAGAATCTATTACCATTGTGGAGCGAGAGAAAAGCGTGATAGACTTGTTCACTTCTTTTATTCTTCCGCAGTTTAAAACTAAGGATAAGATAACAGTAATAAAAGATGATGCTATCGAATACATGATGAATCTTGAGGATGGTTTGTATGACTATTGTTTTGCTGATATATGGATAGGCGTTATGGATTTTGAACCATACATTAAAACAAAGGAAGTATGTAAAAGGTTCAGAAAGATGAAGATGGAGTATTGGATAGAAGATGCATTTGGAATACTACTATCTTCACATATATATATTGAAATGCTGAAAGCATTTAGCAAAAATATGAACGTGCCTTTAGGCAATATGAATGATAATGAGTTTCCAATTCCTGAAAATGAGAAAAAGCTTGCTGATTATGTAGCCAGGTTGGTTGAAAATGTTGAAATAGAAAAACCTGAACATATTGATTATTATCTCACCCCAAGAAACATTACAAGCTTATTAGATCGGACGGAGATTAAATACTAAATTTGAAAAAAGTAGGTTTTCGGTAGGTTTTTGGTAGGAAAGTGGTAGGTTTTGAGTATTCTTTTTTCAAAATAGGTGTGTTATATTTACAATGGACAAAGCGAACGGGAAAACAAAAAACACCCGAGCCGCCGAGTCCATTTTCTTTTGCAAAAGAATACCGGCAATGATGAGCGTCAGATCATGACTTCGAAAGAGGTTGTGAGCCTGGCGCTTTTTTCATGCCATCAACCCAAGGCCGAGGATGACGATCCGGAGCCGACACAAAAAGCGAAAGGATAAAACACACTATGGATTATGAATCATTCAAAGAGAAGTTCGTAGAGGACTTAAAGGACAGACTTGATGACCAGGGCGCTGATGTAAAGGTTTCGGTCAACACCGTAGACAAACTCAACGAAAGCTACGAGGCAGTAACGGTCACGCCGGAGGGCAGTAACATCGGAGTGAACATCGGGATCGATAAGTTCTACGATGCGATGGAAAACGGCAGATCCTACGATGAAGTCGTAGATAAGGCCGTTGAGGTCGTGAACAGCGGTATCACCCAGAGACCTGACTTCGATATCGATTCCTTATCTGATTACTCTCAGATGAAGGAAAAGCTTGCGATGGAAGTTGTTTCTGCGGAAGCCAATAAGGAGATGCTTGAAACCGTACCTCATCAGAATATGGAAGATATGGCGGTTGTTTACCGCTTCGTCTTAAATTCCGATGATGAAGGCAGAGCATCCATCCTGGTTACCAACCAGCTGCTTGAAAACATGGGCGTTACTCCCGAACAGCTTCACGCTGATGCGATGGAGAATGCGCCTCAGATCAAGCCTGTCGAGATCAAGGGCATGAGCGAAGTCATGGCTGAGATGATGGGACTTTACCCTGTTGCTCCTGAAGATGAGAAGATCTTCGTTGCAACGGTACCCGACAAGGTACACGGAGCCGGAGTTCTTGCTTATCAGAATTTCATGGATCAGGCAGCTGAAAGGGCAGGCGGAGACTTCTACATTTTACCCTCGAGTATCCACGAGGTTCTCATCGTTCCTGATAACGGGGAGATGGGGCTTAAGGATCTTGAGGCGATGGTAAAGGAAGTCAATGCGACTCAGGTTGCTCCTGCGGATAAGCTGACCGACAGCGTTTACCACTATGACAGTCAGGCAAAGATCTTCGAGCTTGGTGAAAAGTTCGTAGCACGCCAGGCTGAAAAGGAGGAGGAACACGCTGAGGAGAAAGGAGAGAAATCTGTTCTTGGTGAACTGAAAGCCAAGAAAGAGGAAGTCGCCAAGGCTCCTAAGAAGGAAACCATCGATAAGGGTGCGAAGGCCAAGGGTGGCGAAGCACTCTAAGCAGAAACCAAAATCAAACGTTTGAGGCTTAAGGCGTCAGGCTGTGGGAGGTTCCCCGGCTTGGCGCTTTTCTTATGCCGGAAAGGAACAGATATGTCAGATAAATGTTATACGCCGGTCATCGCCGGATATGGGAATTCTTATACTTCGGTTCTCGGTAAACCGATCCCGAACGCACATCCCAGCAACTGTAAGCATGAGTGCCCTTACGGAAAGGACAGAGCATTTTGCTTTCCCTGCTACGCCAAGATCATGAGCGAGCACAGGGCAGCCAGGAAAGCGGCTACTGAGGGAGTGTGATGCCATGCAGTTCGACTACTTTTATCCGGAGGAGTCGGAAAACTATGTATTCTACAGAACTCCCAAGGTTCTTTGTACGGATAAAAGATTCCGGGGACTTTCTTCGGATGCAAAGCTTTTGTATGGGATCCTTTTGGATCGTATCCAGCTTTCCAAGAAAAACAGATGGATCGATGAAGAAGGACATGTCTATGTCTATATGACTATAGAAAGCATTGAACAGGCTCTCGGCCGCTGTCATCAGAAATCCTGCAAGGTCCTGAAGGAACTTGTGAATTTCGGTCTTGTAGAGCAGAAGAAGCAGGGGCTTGGAAAACCAACAAAGCTTTATGTGCATAACTTTGGCCGGGTATGGGATGCAAACCTACAGAAGTATGAAACACATACCCACGGAAGTATGCAGGACATACCTGCGGAAGTATGCGACTCATACTCTAATAATACTGAGATAAATAATACTGATATAAGTGATATCAATCCTATCCTATCCGGAAGGGATGTGGATAAGGATGAGAGATCCGACTATCGTGAGTACCTTATAGAGCAGCTTGATATGGCTGTTTTGTATGAGCGATATCCGTATGACAGGGAGATCCTGGACGCCATTCTGTACATGATGCTGGATATGATCTGTTCCAAGAGAAAGACCATCCGTATTGCAGGAGATGATAAGCCTGTCAATGTCGTGAAATCTCAGTTTATGAAGCTGAATTGCATGCATGTGGAATATGTCATGGGGTGCCTTAAGAATAACCCTACAAAAGTCAGAAATATCAAGCAGTATCTGCTTGCAACAATCTATAACGCTCCGCTTACCATGCAGAGCTATTACCAGGCCTGGGTCAACAACGATATGGCCGAAGGCAGAATCTAACAGGAGGAAAGATCAATTGAAAACACTGAATGTAACCATAGAACTGGATCCGGTAAATGACGGAGCAGTATTTGTAGAAAACAGATTTAAGAAGAAAGAGGAGGGAGCCCTGGTCATCGGGACCAACGGTGAAAAGAGGATCGCCGGTGCTTCGGAAGCCCAGCGTATTCTGGATATACTTGCCGAGGTTGGTCATGGAGAGTACATGGGTAAGACCGATTATCTTATGATGATCAACGGAAACAAGATCCTTAAATTCGGTACCGGTGAATGCTTTATCGGCTCCGCACTCATCATGAAGTATGACGGGAAAGGCTTAGGCTTTTTATCCGGTGACGAGTTTGATGAGGCAAGTAAGGAGTTTGAAAGCAGGCTGATCACTATTGTTGCAGACGGGCAGGAATTCTCTGCCTATGAGCTTTTATAGGAGGTGCATCATGAGTAGAACGATACCCAGAGCATATGTAACGGCTGCATGGCCGAAGAACCGCGTTGATGCGGAAGACCTGGCGAGGAAATATTGTGGAGAGCTGGTAAAGGCGGGATACCTTCCTTTGTGTCCGGTACTTGCATTTTCGGGGATCATCGGTGATGACGATCCGGATGGCGAAAAGAAGCGCAGAGAGATGTCGGAGGATCTTTTAAAGCGTGCGAGATTTCTCGTTGTCTGCGGAAAGAAGATCAATGATGATGTCCGGGCTGACATATCTGTTGCCAAGCATTCCAAGGTCATTCCTACCACGCTTGATGGCGTTTTGGAATGCGGCGAATAGTGAAGCAATAGTGAAGAATTAGTGGAAAGGAAGTGAGAGCGTGAATGAGCAGGTTTCAGATCAAGCTGTTCGATTAGCTATTAGAACCGGGAAAGCGGATGTTCGAGCAATCATCAGAGGCCTTATTGCTTGGTACCGACATCATGAAAGGAAGAAGGCGGTTAACCGGATGGCTAAAGATACTCCTCATGGCAAACAGTCCGTAAAAGAACTTGTTGGTCAGGGACAGGGTGTATCCAGCATGGAGATCGGTGATTCAGGTATCAGGGATTTTAAGAAGATCGCCAATAAGTATGGTGTGGATTTTGCAATCGTTAAGGATAAGGACATAGATCCGCCTAAGTATACCGTTTTCTTCAAAGCGAGAGATGCAGATGCGATCTCACAGGTTTTGAAGGAATATGCTGCAAAGCAGACCGTGCGTAAAAAGGCAACCGAGAAGGAACGACCGAGTATCCTGCAGAAACTGAAGAGGTTCAAGGAAAAGGTGGCATCCATGCCGCGTAAGGATAAGGAAAAACGGAAGGAGATGGAGCGATGAAAAAGATAAACATAAAGAAGCTCATCATCCTGAACATCCCTTATGTGATCGTTGGGCTTGTGGCAACCAATATCGGAGAAGCATTCCGAATAGCGGGAGGCACAAATGCCTCGGAAAAGCTGCAGAGTGTTATCCTGGATGGATATTTCGGAAAGGCATTTTCCAATCCGTTTCCGAGCTTTCATCCGGTGGATCTGCTCGTAGGACTTGCTATCGGCGGGATCCTGAGACTGGCGGTGTATATGAAAAGTAAGAATGCAAAGAAGTTTCGGCACAACCAGGAATACGGCTC
>CAZNCH010000117.1:0-4976 GCA_964571555.1 uncultured Lachnospiraceae bacterium
CCGTAGGCTTCGTCGGTATCCTCGGTGGCGGGCTGGTCGGTAGGTTCTGCGTCTTCGGGGTCAGTCTCGTTCCCCTCGGTGTCGGGAACGTCGCTGGCTTGCATGCCGTTCTCACCGGCGGGGTCGCAGCGGTGAACGCCCAAGCCGAACTCTTCGTCGGTGTAGCGGGGTTCGAGGGCTTCTTCGTTCTCGGGCTGGGGTGCGCCCTTTTCGGTGTCGAAGGTCTTCTCGGTGGGAATCAGGCTGTAAAGCCCTTCGAGGTCTGCAATGAGTCCCCGGTCGTCGGGGCCGCTCACCGTGCCGTTCTTGTCGATGGTAAGTTCGCCGATGGTGTAGTTGAAGGTAGGCGCTCCGCAGTAGTGAGTCTCGGCGTTCAGCTCGGTTGAAATGGCTTTGACGAGGTTCTTTCTCGCTTCGCCTGTCAGGTTGTAGGAAATCTTCATGCAGGAATCCTCCTCATTTCGTGTCGCCGTTTTCCTTGGCGCACGCACATGATCCCGTACATTTGCCCGGATAGCAAGTCAATTCTGTTGATTTTACTGGCTTTTCGGCACATTCTACGGTATACACAAAACCGCCCTCGGATGAAGGCGGTCATGTTTGTGTAGTGTACACAGTAGGTATTCAATTGTCGCCGTAGCTATTCTTGGTCAGTGCTGTCCGTCTGCCAGCGATCTTTGCTCCAGCCGAAGACGAACTGCATCGCATCCGCGAAACCGGCGCGGTAGTAGACCTGCATGGTTTCGCCGTCCGAGAGCGAATAGGCGTTCAGCAGTTTTATGAACAGCTTCTTCTGCTCCGGGCTGAGCGTCGCTTCCAGCCGGGTCTTCAAGTCTTCCAGCTGCTCGTAACCGTTCTGCAATGCGCTGTGCTCAGCCTTTCCGCAGTCGATCACCCGGCGCTGGATGAACTCTTCCACGGCGCCGGTCAGGGACTCATCTTTTGCCACAATGTGCGCCTCCTTTCAAGTAGGCTGACACCATAGATCACTCAACTTCGAGTACATAGCAAGCGGCAGGCGCGAGGATTATCCGATTCTACGTATTGGACAAATCCATGCGGCGTAACGCTTTGATGCGTGGTCATATCTGTGGCTGAAACACTTTCACAGGGATGTTCATCTCATGGCACTTCTTTATGACAAAGGCTGTGCCGCGTGACTGCCCGTCCCAGAACGCCAGCACAAGGTCGGCGTGCTCGATGATTGTGATGTTTCGTTTGAGCGGTGCTGAGCGTCCGTACTTATCGTATTCCGGCAGAAACTCGGTCAGCTTCAGCCCATGCGCCAGTGCATACTGCTTCGCCGAGGTGTCGATGCCTTTCGCGCCGCCCGATACAATCTCATCCGTTCCCTCCGGCAGATAATCGCCGAGGTTGGGAACGTTCAAACCGCGTGAGCCGATAACTGCGACTTTCATTCCGCGCCTCCCCAGTAAGCCGCCCACTTGACGTAGCAGCCATTCTCAGGCATTACGAGGATGCCGTCCGTATGTCCGCGCTCGTGAACGAACAGGCATTTCCAGACATCACCCTCAGAGCAGCGGGAGACATTATCCTCAATGAACTGCCTGTCAACGGTCAGGTCTTCTTCAAAGTTCTCGTAGGCGATATGTGAAAGAGTGATGGTCTTGACGATCTCACAGACCCTCGCGCTCTCTTCGAGATACGGTCTGCGCAGGTCGCGTACCGTCCTCGGCGTTCTGACAAAAAAGGCTTTCATCTCATCATTCCATTCTGATCTCAAGTAATTTAGATATACGGTATATCTGTTTCCGCATTATACCACAGAATGGGCGTAAAATAAACACACCGTACATCTAAACGAGGTGAATGAAAATGGTCAGAAGCCTTTCAATCCGCATCGAGGAAGAGATGCTCTCAAAGCTCGCTTACGTCGCCGACTACGAAGGGCGCTCCTCCAACAGCCATATACTTGTCCTGATACGCAACTGCATCAAGGATTTTGAAGCCGAACACGGAAAGATTGAGGGAAGCATCAGCCCGGACGAGAACGTCAAGCCACCGAGGAAAAAGCAATAGGGCAACAGGAAGATGAGGTACGGATGGTTAGTCCGTACCCCTTTCGTTTTCTACCAGTTCGGTGATGCCGCCCAGCACGAACACAGCGCATGGTAACGCGATGCCATTCCCCCAGATACGGTACTCGGCACTATCCGAGTACGGCTTGGCAAGCCACGCGATGACCTGCTTACGAGACTTTGGCTTCTTTTCGCCGGTAACATCCGCGTATGTCTGCCACACGTTAGTCCAGAAAGCGATCTGCTCCTCGGTCGGATTCTCAATCGCTATCTCCGAACAGTACCAGCGTGGGAAGCCCTGTAAAACGGCGCACTCGGTAGGCGTGAGCCTGCGCACGACATACTGCACATCGGGTGGCGGTGTTTCTTCCTCTGTCACGATGGGCGGGTCTTTCCAGTCGCGGTGCTGGAGTGTGGGCGCTCTGTCTTTCAGCACCTGCGTGTAGCTGCCGGTGGTCATGGCGTAAGCCACACCATGCCGGTCAGCGACATCGAGGGTGAAGGATACATCCTCACCGACGCCGCTTCCTTGCGGACCATTCTTGTCGGCGCGTCCGATCATAGAGCCTTGGATAGCTACAACGGCAATGCCGCCTTGATTGCATAGGGGTGAACCGCCGCTTCTGTCCAGCGTTCGCGCCGTTTTTGCCTCGTAAAACCCTGAGTGCGGATTGTCAGAAAGCATGGAGCGGCTTTGCTTAGAGCAGAGACCGAACGCCACGTTTTTGATAGCATGATCAGCGACTTCCGCTACCAAAGGGACATTCATGCCGCCCGTACCGCAGTGCTTCGTGAGCGTTTGCGTTTTCCCGTCCTCGTTGATGCCAATCCTGCCGTCTGCCGGGTGATTCTCCACAGACAGCGCGGCAGGGACAACCTCGGCTCGAAGCGTCGGACTGACTTCTTCCTCATACCCGATTGACCGGCTGTTCGCCGAGTGCTCCGTGCAAAAGCCCGCCGCGTGAAGCACACAGGGTTCGTGCCCGTGGCTCTGGGCAACCAGTGTATTGACTACGCCCTCGGTGATGTCGATGCCGGAGTTGCCCTGAACGTTCAGGCAGAAGTCGTGGATTTCTGACTCTGCCGTTCCAACGCGATTCTCAGTATCGTCGGCAGCTCTTTCCCACGTGTCGAAGCCCTGCGCAAAATACCGAGACACGCCTTCGCGCTCAAATAGTATGTCGCCGGCACGTTCACTTCCAAAATCTGCGACAAGGTAACAACGACGGCGCCGTTGGGCAACTCCGTACCATTGCGAGTCGAGAGTTCGGTAAGCAACGCTCCATCCGTCGCCCACGTACACGTCGGCGTAGGGCCAGCGGTAATCGTCAGGCGCAGGCACCGTGGCGTTCGGAACCACAACGCCGATGATTTCTTCGAGGACGCGCTGGAAGTCGCGCCCTTTGGACGAACTGAAAACGCCGAAGACGTTCTCCCAGCATATCCATCTCGGATACTTGCCATTGGTCTTGCACCTCATTTCTTTGATAATCCTGATGGCTTGGAAAAAGAGCGCCGACTGCGCGCCATCCAAGCCGGCCCTAAGCCCAGCGACACTAAGGTTCGTGCATGGGCTGCCGAAGGTGATGATGTCCACGGGCTCCAAGTCCGCACCGTTCAGCGTGGAAATGTCGCCGTAATGGATGACATTGGGAAACCGCTTCGCCGTAACGAGCGAAGCAAACGGATCAATCTCCGACAGCCACACGGGTTTAATGTCGTTGAGCCATCCGGCAAGCTCGAAGCCGCCGGAGCCGGAGAACAGGCTGCCGAGCGTCAGTTGTTTATCCATTCCCGCCACCAGCCTTTCCCGGCGCGCCTGCTGTCCTGGCATCCTGGGCTTCTGCCAGCTCTTGCTTCTCGTTCTCCATTGCCGCCCGCATGATGCGCTGTTTCAGCTCTTTGTAGAAAGCGCGGTTTCTGATGGACTTGCCAGCAGCTTCGCACTCTTCTTCAAAGGCAAATCTGATCTCAAGCTCGTCCACGCTGTAATCGGCGCGGAAGCTGCGCCATGTGCGCGTCTCCCAGTACAGCAGTTTTGCCCATAGCTCCGGGAAGTGTTTTCTCAGATTTCGTAGTTCAGACAGCCCTTGGAGCGGGCAGCACCAGCAGGACACGCGGTGGAACAGCTTGTACAGCCCACCAAAGTCGTAGCCGTGATCGTAGCAGTACTGAAGCGCGTCGGCTTCGGTAACGCCCCATTCCACCAAAGGATAATTGAGGTCACGGATGCGTTTTGGCTCGTCAGCGGCAATGCCGACGTACTGTACAACGTCGTACTTCTTCCGAAGCTCTGTCAGATAGCGGTTAATGATGTCGGTCTTGAGCCGCGTTGTACACCAGCGCATCTTGGGACCCGCCCAGCCGTAGCCGGTATGGTTCTTGCCGAACTTCGCGGAAAACTCGGTGTCGCGGCGGCGTTTGACCGGCGCTTCGAGAAAGTAATACTCGAAGGTCTTGTCAGCGCGAAGGCGCGTGATGCCGATGCCGATGCGCTCTTTTATCTCCGCTTCCAGCTTGTCGAGGTGCTCGTACATCTCCGGGAACTCCATCCCGGTGTCGCAGTTGAGCACCACGTCGATGGGCATCCCGCGCTCGATCATCATCAGCAGGAGCGCTGTCGAATCTTTCCCACCGCTGCAGGAGACCACCCGCAGTTTGGGCTTATCGGTCACAGCTGGCATGTTGGTGATCTCACTCATCACCGCCACCCCCAGTCTCGACTTCCTGCGCACCCGGCACTTCGTTGAACTTGTAGGTCAAGCCGTCACGGAGAAGGGTGACTCCCTCTGAACCAGCACAAAAAGAAAGTTTATCATTTCCGGTGAGATCCGGCCTTCAAACACACTTCTGATTATCTGTTTTTTTTCGCTGCCGGATATTATGGGGGAACAGAGGAATTCGAAAAACTCTTTCTCCCTGTCAAAGAGTGCAGCC
>CAZNCH010000118.1:0-4972 GCA_964571555.1 uncultured Lachnospiraceae bacterium
CCTTTGACCGCTGGGGAGCGATACAGATGGTGCAGAACCTTGAGGGCATGGGCTTCACGGTCGTGCCGTTCGGACAGGGCTTCAAGGATATGTCCCCGCCGACCAAGGAACTGATGAAGCTGACCTTGGAGGAGAAAATTGCGCACGGCGGTCATCCCGTCCTGCGCTGGATGATGGACAACATCTATATCCGTACCGATCCCGCCGGGAACATCAAGGCGGACAAGGAAAAATCTACAGAAAAGATCGATGGCGCGATTGCGACCATCATGGGGCTTGACCGTGCCATCCGCTGCGGAAACGAGGTTCATGAAAGTGTATATGACAGACGCGGGCTTCTGTTTATTTGACTCTCACTGCATATTTTCCCTTAAAAGAGAAATAGTATTAAGGGGAAATGCCCTCAAAGGGTTGAGCTTTCCCTTAATTTGTGCTAATGTTTAAGGGAAACAAAGAGGAGGTAAGGGAATGAGAGAGTTCAACTATTCCTTGATCAGAGATAAAAAGTGGGATTCCGAACTGCTGGGGCTGATTGCCGCCATATACAAAGAAGCCGGAAAACAGGAGATGTATCTGAAGCAAAGACCGGAGGAGCTTGAGAAGCTGGTGGAGATTGCCAAGGTACAGAGTACGGAAGCGTCCAATGCCATCGAAGGCATCGTTACCACGAATACGCGCATCCGTCAGCTTGTGGAAGAGAAAACAACGCCGAAGAACCGTGACGAGCAGGAAATCGCGGGATACAGGGATGTGCTGGGAATCATCCACGAGAGCTTTGACTCTATCCCGATCACACAGAACTATATCCTTCAGCTTCATAAAATACTCTACAGCCACATGAACAATCCCGTGGCGGGCAGGACTAAGACGGTGCAGAATTATATCAGCGCGACTTACCCGGACGGGCATACGGAAACGCTCTTTACTCCGCTTGCTCCGCATGAGACACCGGATGCGCTCGATGCGCTGTGCGCGGAATATAACCGCGTCATCGGGAATCTGGAGCTTGAACCGCTGATTGCGATTCCGGTTTTCATCCATGATTTTCTTTGCATCCATCCGTTCAACGACGGGAACGGTCGCATGAGCAGGCTTCTCACAACGCTCCTTCTTTACAGAAGCGGATTCTATGTCGGGAAATATATATCGCTGGAAGCGAAGATCGCCAAGAATAAGGATTTGTACTATGACGCGCTGTCCGCGTCGCAGGACGGCTGGCATGAGGGAGCGGACGATCCCGTTCCGTTCATCAAATACCTGCTTGGGACGATCCTTGCTGCCTACAGGGATTTTGAAGACCGTTTTGCGCTGGTGGAAACCAAGCGATCCGCACTTGAAATGGTGCGGCTTGCCACACAGAACAAGATCGGACGATTTACCAAACAGGACATCCGGGAGCTTTGCCCGTCGCTCAGCGTAAGTTCTGTAGAAAGCGCTTTGCGCAAGCTGGTGGCATCCGGCGAACTGAAGCGCGAAGGCAGCGGCAAAAGCACCTGCTACTACAGGACAAAATAGCATTCCCTTAAAAGGGAGGGCTTTCCCTTAAAAGAAAGGTCATTATAAGGGAAAGAGAATGCTAATACGGGAAAGCATCTACCTGATGATCAGGCAGGTGCTTTTTTCATGCGCGAAAACGAAAGGAGCGTGATGAGATATGGGAATATTCAGCGGTTTATTTCGGTCAAGGGATAAGCCCACAAACAGTACGGTCGGTTCGAGATACGCCTTTTACATGGGCGGTTCTTCCTCCGGCAAGGTGGTGACCGAGCGGAGCGCGATGCAGATGACGGCGGTGTATGCCTGTGTGCGTATCCTGTCAGAAGCCATCGCGGGACTTCCGCTCCATATGTACCGATACAAGGAGGACGGCGGCAAAGAAAAGGCCACCGACCATCCGTTGTACCTTCTGCTCCATGACGAGCCGAATCCTGAGATGAGTTCATTCGTGTTTCGAGAAACACTGATGACTCATCTTTTGTTATGGGGAAATGCCTACGCGCAGATCATATCATGACCGCTCATGCCTACTATGATTTCTTTGCTGAGAAAAAAGCTGCCGAAGAGCCGATGATCAAGATGGCAAAGGCTATGGGAGCGGAAAACCCGACATCCGGCAAGGATTTCATCAAGGCGCTGGATAATCTGATCGCTGCTGTAGGCTGTGCCGACCTCAAAATGAGCGATGCAGGAATTTCGGAAGAAGAGTTGAAGCTGTATCCTGCAAAACTGCACGAGGTGCTTGGCGGAGATACAACGGCTGATCCGCTGCCTCTGTCCGATGAAGACTATTTGACAATTTATAAGAACGCATGGAGGTAAAGACAATGAAGAAATTAGCGACTAACACTGTACTATGCATGCAGCCCGTCCCGCAGACAATCGTTTCCTGCAGGGATAGGGATGGAAGGAACAATGCCCTGGTGGTTGGATTTACTGCGAATGTGGGCCTTGATCCTGCTATGGTCATGGTAGGGATTGTTCCCACGAGGTTTTCACATCACATGGTAAAGGAGACCGGCTGCTTTGTAATAAACCTTCCCAGAAAGAGCTTTAAGAAGGAGTATGCCTATCTTGGATCAAAGTCCGGAAGAGATGGGGATAAATTTGCCGCTCTTGATCTCAAATGGGAAGACGCAAAATATGTGAATGCGCCGATTCTCACGGATTGCCCTGTCAGCATTGAATGCAGCGTGGTGGAAAGTACGCAGCCGGGAACACATGAGATGTTTATCGGCAAGGTAGAGGCTGTGCATGTAGATGAGGAATATCTTGATGAGAAAGGAAATATTCTTTGGGACAAGATGGATCTCATGTAAACGGGGGTGATAGCGTGAAGAAAACTCAAAGGATACGGTCTATAGCAGTGCTGATTTTGCTTGCGGTTCTTGTGATGGCATTATCAGCTTGCGGAAATGAAAGAGAAAACAGCGAAGTGACCGAAACGGAGTCTTCCGCAATAACCGGAACTGAAGAACAGGAGACGGAGACTGAAGCCGGAGAATCGGACACGGAGCCTGTTGCAGCGTCGGAGACAGAGGAACCGGAATCGGAAACAGGTCCTGTGTCTGAAGAGTACAGTGATATTCTGGTCGTTTACTTCTCCCACACAGGAAATACAAAACCTGTTGCGGAATATATTTTTTCATCGCTGAACCTGATGGGATCGGCATGGGGAAGGAAGATACATCTTGTCGGAACGGCGTGGCTGCTTCTTTTAAGCGGAGTGCAGTATGGCATGCATCTTGCTGCAGGAAAACGTAATATTGCCCTGTATGTTGCAGGAGTGCTCGGAATAGCGGCGTTTGTGATTTTAAGATTTCACGAGCGGCTTTTTCTGATTAGTGAGTTCGCCTATGCTCCTGATATACCGTGGTGGTGCATTTATCTGATGCACGGATTGATGTTCGTCGCATTTATGGCGACAGGTGTTCTGATTAAGCGGCTATCCGGGAAAATACGGAATACGGGCGGGATGAAAGAATGGGCATGAAAAAAGGAAATATTAGAAGAGCATTTAATTATCTTGAGTAGCCTTTGGGGGCAGACAGGCCCTGTTCGTCACGGTGGACAGGGACAAGGAAATCACGGTCACCTTCCGGGACGGCACGGAGATACCGGCATAACCGAAAACGGACGCTTAAGGCACCAGACTGCGGTCGGGTGTCTTTTTTCGTTAAGGGGTAGAAAAATTCATAAATTCGTGGTATAATAAATAGCACTGTGAGTGCAATAAACCAACAAAAATGTCGTTAGAAACAACAGAGGGATTGAAATATGGTCAAGAACAATTTTGAAGTCGATGTCAAAGTAAAGTGCATCGAAGCTGATATGACACAGGCGAAACTCGGAGAAGAAGTCGGCACAACGGGTCAATATGTGAATCGGCTCATCAAGAAAGGCGATTCCATCGTGAATAAGACCTTTGTGCAGATGCTCGAAGTTCTCGGCTACGATATTCAGCTTACCTATGTAAAACGCGAGGAGGAATAAACTCATGTCTAAAAGTCTGATCATTTATTTTAGTAGGGCTGATGAAAATTACGCTGTCGGTTACATTGAAAAAGGCAACACAGAGATTGTCGCGGAATTCGTGCAGGAACTGACTGGTGCAGATATGTTTAAGGTTGAGCCGCTGATTTCTTATTCAGCGGATTACAAGACCTGCATCGAGGAAGCCAAGAAGCGTGTCGGCAATGCTCCTATCAAGGAAAAACTGACCGATATTTTCGCTTATGATACTGTTTTTGTAATGAGTCCGATTTATTGGGGAACATATGCACCGGAAGTTGAGACGGCGCTTGCGGGATTGGACTTTTCGGGGAAAACCGTCCGTGTTATCAGCACACATGAGGGTTCTGGGCTTGCAAGTATGGTGTCCGATGTGAAAAAGATGTGCAAGGGTGCCAATGTGGATAACAGGGGTCTTGCCATCAAAGGTTCGCAGGCAAAGAATTCTAAAAACAAAGTATCCGAATGGCTATGAGGGCTGCTATGAAGCAACTGAAAGCAAAAGAATACGAGGAATTCCAGCAGTACCTCTATAACAAGGCGCACGGATATATTTGGACGCCGGACACGCTGGAACTAATATGCGGCGGGAATGACAACGAGCCGGAGCGGATCGGGAAGCAGGTGCTTGAGATGCTGGGCAGGGTGCGTAACGAGCATATCTCCCACATGACGAGCGACAAGCATAAAAAATATGTAATCCGCAGCCTTCGTAAAGGTGAAACCGATCTGCTGAAGGACTTCTTGTATGAAGCAATCTTTATACCGAAGGGAGCGGAGCCGCCTGCGAGGGACATCATCGAGAAGCCGGAACTTCGTGTGTACACGGATGAGTTCGGTACTCGAAAAGGCGATAACTGCCTGGTGGCAGATTTCGGCGGCAAGGTGGTCGGTGCAGTGTGGACGAGAATCATGGACGATTACGGCCATGTGGATGACGATACGCCGTCCTTCGCCATCTCGC
>CAZNCH010000119.1:0-4831 GCA_964571555.1 uncultured Lachnospiraceae bacterium
ACTGGATCATGAACGAGACCACCGTCAAGGCGCTGCGCAAGCTCAAGGATTCCACTGGCAATTACCTGTGGGCTCCCGCGCTCAAGCAGGGCGAGGTGGACACGCTGCTCGGCAAGAAGCTCTACACCAGTGTGTACGCGCCCGAAATCGCGGCGGGCAACCGTACCATTGCCTTTGGCGATTACTCCAACTACTGGATTGCCGACCGTCAGGGTATCAGCATGAAGCGCCTCAACGAGCTTTACGCCGTGACCGGTCAGGTTGGCTTCCTCGCCACCAAGCGCGTGGACGGCCGTGTCATCATGTCCGAGGGCATCAAGCTGCTTGTGCAGCACGCGTAAGCAAAACCAAGCCTGAGCCACAGCTGACCGTGTTGATAGCCTTTGCTGTCTTACACGGTCAGCGTGGTTTTCTCGCCCATTGTGGGCAGAAAGGAATAGATATGAGCAATTACAACACCAGGAACTATACCGAGCAGGGCGGCGAAAAGACCGTTATCGGCGGTGAGCTGGTTGTCGAAGAAGCCGGCGCTCTCAATGTGGATGGCGAAATGACGGTCAATGAGGGCGGTTCGCTCGACGTGGACGGCGATATGATTATCGAAAGCGGCGCGACGTTGGTCATCAAAGCCGGCGCGACCTTCACCAACGAGAACGAGGGCGAGGAAGAGGAAACCGTCAAGATTCCGTATATGGCTCCCAGCACCCAGTCCAGCGCGGCGAACGTCGTGAAAGACCTGAACGGGCTTCTCAATCTGCTCAAAGCGGCGGGGCTGATGAACACGACCGCGCCGACCATCTCCATTACTGACCAGCCGGAGGACGTGACTTGCGCTGTCAACGGCTCGGTCTCCCTTTCGGTGGCGGCTTCGGTTACCGACGGCAGACCCATCGGCTATCAGTGGTACTCGAACTCGACCGAAACGACCGTGGGCGGCACGAAGGTTACACCGAACGGCACGGGTACGACGATCAACCCTCCCACCAACGCGGCCGGCACGATCTACTACTACTGCATCGTTTCGGACGGCAGCGGCGCGCTCACCGAGTCTGTCGCTCCCGTTACGTCGGACATTGTTGCTGTAGTTGTAGGCTAAGGGAGGCGTAATCCATGACGGCAGATGAACGGCGCATGGCAGTGCTGGCGAAAGTCAAGGCGAATCTGGTGATAGAGCACGGAGCGGACGACAGTATCCTTTCCATGCACGTTCAGGCCGCCATGGACTACGCCGGCAAGTTCCAGCACAAAGACGACGCTTACTACAGCACCCACGATATGAGCCCTACGACCACGCAAGCCGTCGTGATGCTCGCCTCCTTCTACTACGAATCGAAGGACGGCGGCACAGGCGGCTTTTTCTCAAGCTCGCCCTCGGCGGCGAAACAGACGAACGACTGCGTGAACAATCTGCTCAGGCTGGATAAGGATTGGAAGGTGTAGGAGATGAGTGTGCAATTAAACGATTTCATTGACATCATCGAGCGCAGGGTGGACAAGGACGCGGAGAGTTTTGGTGCTGAGACCGATGTTATTCTGGCATCCGTCCGTGCCGAAAAGTCCTATTCTCTGGGCGACCAAAGGGAAACGAGCGCGAACGACGCGACCTTCGCCGTGCAGACCGCGACGTTCAAGTTCCGGCGCATCCCATCGCTCCCTATCCACCCCGACATGTTCATCGTGGACTCTACCGGCAGATACAACATCACGGCTGTGGACGAGATGAGCGGCAGGGGCTTGTATATCGTAGCCACGGCGCGGCTTGTGACGGCATCGGAGGGATGATCGTATGGCAAAAGTGAAAATCGAGTTCCCGGACGATGTGGTCAAGAAGCTCGCCAAGCTGGGGACAAAGACGGACGAGATACTCGAAAAGACCCTTAAGGCGGGCGCGGATGTGGTTAAGCCTGTGTTTAAGAGCAACCTTGCGGGCGCAATCGGCAGGAACACGAAGCGCAAGAGCAAGACTTCGGGTACGCTGGTCGGCTCGTTGGGTATCAGCCCGGTCAAGCCCTCAGACGACGGCTCTGTGGACATCAAGGTCGGTTTTGCCGAGCCGCGTCCCGACGGCAAGCGCAACGCCATGATCGCCAGCATTCTTGAACACGGTCGGTCTGGTCAGCCGGCGCGTCCCTTTATCTCCGCGACCAAGAACGCCGTCAAAGGACCCGCCACTGAAGCGATGGTGGCTGCGTTCAACAAGGAGGTGGACGGGCTGTGAGTGAGCTGACAGGGGCAACCGACCTCTCAATTCTCGCCGAGCTGAAGCTCCTCATCCAGCGCCTTGCCATTCCCGTCCAGACGGGCGGGTATATGAAAGCTCCGCCTGCCACGTTCCTTGTGCTCATCCCTTTGACGGAGTCTTTCCCCGAACACGCGGACGACGAGCCGCAGCTTAATCAGCCGGAAGTCCGGCTGTCGCTATATACCAAAGGCAGTTACACCGGCCTCGCGAATACGCTGGTGAGAGAACTGCTCAGGTCTGATTTCAGCGTGATAAACCGACAGTATATCGAGTACGAGAGTGATACGGGCTATCACCACTACGAAATCGACGTTACCAAAGTGTATCCGTTCATTCTTAACCCCGCTGATTCTTCGGATGAGGAATAGACGGGGCGCAATAAGGAGGATTTTTCAATGAGTACAATCGGTCTTGACCGGCTCGTATACGCGCGGATTACGGAAGACGCAGATGGAAATGAAATCTACGGCATTCCGAAAACGCTGGCGAAAGCCATGGACGCGGATTTGTCCATCGAGGTAGCCGAAGCAACGCTCTACGCCGACGACGGCGAAGCGGAGCACATCTCCGAATTCCAATCGGGCAAGCTGACGCTTGGAGTCAACGACATCGGCAGGGTGGCCGCCTGTGAGCTGACCGGCGCAAGCGTGGACGACAACGGCGTCCTTATTTCCGGCGCGGAGGATAGCGCAGAGCCTGTGGCGGTGGGTTTCCGGGCGCGCAGGAGCAAAGGGACATATCGATACTTTTGGCTGTATCGCGTTCTTTTCAAGGTACCGTCCACGTCTCTGGAGACGAAGGGCGATAACATTTCCTTCAAAACGCCGTCCATCGAGGGCGTGGTGTATCGCCGTCATCGACTCGACGTGCGCGGTAAGCACCCGTGGAAAGCAGAGGTCACGGAGGGCGACGGCTCTGTCAGCCCGTCTACCATCGCTGGCTGGTACAGCTCCGTGTATGAGCCGAACTACGGCGGCGGTGGCATCACCATCAACACCCAGCCTGTGGGTAAGGCTGTTACCGCTGGGGCGATTACCGGTACGCTTTCCGTCGTCGCTTCTACCAGCGCGGGGAGTTTGAGCTATCAGTGGTACAGGAATTCGAGTAATTCTACGTCTGGCGGCACGCTCGTTTCCGGCGCGACGAACGCGTCCCTTTCCATCCCGACCGATCTCGCGGCTGGGACGTACTACTTCTACTGCGTGATGAACAACGGCGCGACCTCCGTGGTCACCAATACCGCCTGTGTGGTGGTGGCATCCGCCGGGAGCACCGCTACGCTTGCCTTTACAACGCAACCTACTGGGCGCAGCGTTACCGCTGGCTCTATCTCCGGCGTTCTGACTGCTGCCGCGTCCGCGACCAACGGTACGGCGGTGACCTACCAATGGTATCGGAACACCGTCAACAGCACGACGGGCGGCACGCCTATCAATGGCGCGACCTCCGGCACGCTGACCGTTCCCACCGACCTGACCGTCGGCACATACTACTTCTACTGCAAGGCGACCAGCGCGACCTTGGGCACGGTGACCTCCAACGTGGCGGCTGTGACTGTCGCGGCGGCAGGCGTTACCACAGGCACGATCACCATCACGGCGCAACCCGGCTCGATTGGCGTAACGGCTGGCTCTGTGTCCGGCGCGCTCACGCCCATCGCTACCTCGTCCGACGGTTCGACCCTCTTGTATCAGTGGTACGAGGCGACGACCGACAGTAACACCAGCGGCACGCCGATCAACGGCGCGACCAACCGTTCGTTCTACCTGCCTGTTTCTCTGCAGGAGGGCAGCTACTATTACTACTGCGCGATTTCCAGCGCGACCTGCGCGACCGTGAAGACCCAAGCCGTCACGGTAACCGTTGGCGCTGGTACGGCCACCATTCGTGTTACGTCCCAGCCCTCCGGCACAACCGTCACGGCGGGCTCGATCACAGGCTCTTTGTCGCTGACCGCTTCGGCGACGGACGCTTCGGCGCTCAGTTATCAGTGGTATCGCAACAGCACGAACAGTACCACAGGCGGTACGCTGGTATCGGGCGCCACCTCTGCTTCTCTGACCATCCCCACCGATTTGGCGGAAGGAGCGTACTACTTCTACTGCGTGGTATCCGCTTCCGGCCTGACTTCCGTCGCCTCGCAAACGGCGCTGGTGACCGTCCTGGCTGTGGGTTCTGCTGTGATTACCATTACGGCGTCGCCTAACGAACAGACCTTCAACCAGTACACCAATAATGCGGGTATCACCATTCTGGCTGAGGCTTCGGACGCCGGTACGCTGACTTATCAATGGTACAGCAATACCACGGCTTCCAACGAGGACGGCACGCTCATGTCGGGCGCGACGAACAGAACGCTTAACGTTCCCACGACGACGGCTGGCACGTTCTACTACTACTGCGTGATCTCCGCTTCTAACGCGGACTCCGTGACCAGCTCCGTCTGCACCATCACGATTACGGCTGTCTCGGCGGCGATCAACATCACGACCCAGCCCAGCGCGGCAATTGTGACGGAGGGCGCGATTACCGGAAGCCTCTCCATCGTCGCGGCTGCGAACAACGGTACGGCTGTGACCTATCAGTGGT
>CAZNCH010000120.1:0-4574 GCA_964571555.1 uncultured Lachnospiraceae bacterium
CAGACGTGTGCTCTTCCGATCTGTTTGAACGGGGCGTTCTTCCGATCGGGGATTGATCAATACAGATCACCTTGTCAAGCTGCTCCGTGCCGCCGATCGCCGTATGCTTTCCGGGGATCGTTCTGGCGCGGTTCAATACTCTTGCCAGTTTCTTATAGAGGATTTCATTGACCAGAGAGGATTTGCCGGAGCCGGAAACACCCGTAACACAGGTAAACACACCGAGCGGCAGTTCCACGTCGATATTCTTCAGGTTGTTCTCCTGCGCGCCCTGTATTGTTAAGAAGCCGGTCGGCTTTCTGCGCTTCTTCGGAACCGGAATATACCGCTTTCCGCTTAAATACTGTCCGGTCACGGAAGCTTCGCAGGCAATGACATCCTCAACCGTGCCTGCCGCAACGACTTCGCCGCCGTGCGCTCCGGCGCCCGGACCGATATCCACCAGATAGTCCGCCGCACGCATGGTATCCTCATCATGCTCTACCACAATGAGCGTGTTACCGATATCCCGCAGTTTACAAAGCGCATCCAGCAGTTTCCCGTTGTCGCGCTGGTGCAGACCGATGCTCGGTTCATCCAGAATATAGGCGACGCCGACCAGACCCGATCCGATCTGCGTTGCAAGCCGAATCCGCTGCGCCTCTCCGCCGGATAAGGAACCCGTGGCTCTTGCCAATGTCAGATAATCCAGCCCGACCTGAACCAGAAAGCCGAGCCTTGCCTTTACTTCTTTCAAGATCCGCTCTCCGATCAGAAGCTGCTGCTTGGAGAACGCAATCTGCGTAAGCCGGTTCAGGGTATCCTTAATGGGATGATTCGTCATCTCATAAATATTCTCATCGCCGATCGTCACCGCAAGCGCGCCCTTTTTCAGACGCATCCCCTTGCATGCCGTACACGGCGTGATCCGCATATAGGTTTCGTATTCCGCCTTCGAGGATTCCGACGCGGTCTCCCGATACCTGCGCTCCACGTTTTTCACAAGACCCTCAAAGGCGATATCGTAGTCTCCGACGCCGCGCATTCCCTTATAATGCACCTTGACCTCATGTCCGCCGGTTCCGTGGATCAGGATCCGATAGACGTCTTCCGGATAGTCCCGAAACGGTGTATCCAACGTAAAACGGTACTCTCCGGCAAGCGCCGAGAGAATCGCATAGGTAAAACTGGACGGATCCGCGCAGGACTGCCAGCCGGGCACAGCGATCGCTCCCTCCAAAATGCTCAAAGAGGGATCCGGAATCATCAGTTCCACGTCAAACTCCATTTTATAGCCGAGTCCGGCACAGACCGGACAGGCGCCGAAGGGATTATTGAAAGAGAAGCTTCTCGGTTCGATCTCTTCAATGCTCACGCCGCAGTCGGGACAGGAAAAACTCTGAGAAAACATCATCGGCGCGCCGTCGATCACATCGACGAGAACCAGCCCGTCCGTTAAGTCCATGACCGTTTCCAGAGAATCCGTCAGACGCTTCTCAATTCCCGCTTTCACGATCAGACGATCCACAATGATCTCGATATTGTGCTTGATATTCTTGTCAAGCGTTATCTCCTCTGTCAGTTCATAGAGGTTTCCGTCGATGCGCGCCCGCACATATCCGCTTTTCTTTGCGCGTTCCAGCACCTTTTCGTGCCGTCCCTTTTTTCCTCTGACAACCGGAGCCAGCAGTTGGATTCGTACGCCCTCCTGCAGTTTCATGATCGCATCCACCATCTGATCAACCGTCTGCTTGCTGATTTCCTTCCCGCACTCAGGACAGTGCGGCGTACCGATTCTGGCATAGAGCAGACGCAGATAATCATAGATTTCCGTCACGGTTCCGACCGTGGATCTGGGGTTCCGGTTCGTCGATTTCTGATCGATGGAAATCGCCGGCGGAAGACCCTCGATGCTCTCCACTTCCGGTTTCTCCATCTGCCCGAGAAACTGTCTTGCATAAGAGGACAGAGACTCCATATAGCGTCTCTGTCCTTCCGCATAGATCGTATCAAATGCCAGACTCGATTTTCCCGAACCGCTCAGACCGGTCAGCACGACCAGTTCATCCCGCGGGATATCGATCGATATGTTTTTCAGATTATGTTCATTCGCACCGCGAATATGAATGTGTTTCCTGCTTCTATTTTCCATAAACTACCTCAAATTCAGCCAGCAGATATTGTTCCCCGCTGATTCGATCCACGGCAATCAGCGTCAGCGGTCCCTGTGCCATATAACGGCGCTGTACATTGAACGAGAAGGACTGCCTTTCGTTCGAATCGGACGTCTGATGGAGCGCGTTGTAAGCCGTTTCCAGATAATTCTCCGCAACATGCGCATAGACGTCGAAGGTTTTGCTTCCGTCGTGTGTCAGAATCCCGTCAACGGAAATGATGCTGTCGCCTTCCTCGGGATTCAGATACAGAATCTCACCGTCCTTTCGAACGCCGTATGTCGACGTAATCGTAACGCCCAGATCCGTCGGCTGCTTCTTCTCGCCCTCGCCGGGATAGACCGGCTCATAGTAATAATCCGTGAAATCCGATCCCGCATACATTTCGCCGGAAATGGATCGTTCCGCCGTTTCGAAGATCACAAGATCCGGAAAACACAGATTCACAAAATATTGCAAATAGTCCGAGTTCTGTCTGTGTACGAAATATACCTCTTTAAAACGGGCTGTATAAAAGTCGGTGTAATTCACAAAATAACTGTCCGTAAATACCAGAAGAATCCGCTCATCCGGCGCTTCCGGATTCACGTGGTGCGAATAGAAATTGACCGTCTCACACGTCAAATAGGGTTCCAGCACATAGGTCGCATCCTGAGACGGGTCGTATTTGGGCGTATATATGGGGACCGTCTCGTCAATCGAAAACTGTGCGACATCAAGCGTATCCCGATGCTCGAACCGAAGATCGAAATCCTCCTCCCGCAACGGCGGCACCTCCGGAAACCATTCCTGCAGTTTCTCGTCGATCAGCTGCTGCGCAATGAACGCACCGAAAGCATTCCAATGCGTTGCGTCGTAAAGCCGATTATAAACGACCCGCTCCCGTTTGGCAGCGAGCAATTCTTCCGTCGGAATGATCGCATTCACTTCCGTGTTCGAAAGCGCCTGCCCCAGATACTCGACAATGCTTTCATTGTCTTCCTTGACATGGATTCCCGCAGGGAAATACTCCGCATAGATCGTCTTCTTGTCCGGACAGAGAAAATAGAGAAAGCGAATATTCTTGGATTCCAGATAAGCGTTTGTTTCCGCAAGAAAAGAAACAAAGGAATCCAGATACGCCGGATCCGTATTCAACCGCTGATATGCCGCAATATATGCCGGATCCTTATAAAAAATATGCCCGTCCCTGCCATACATGAAGAGCGGATGCACCATGACGCCAAATAACCTGTCATTCAGTTCGATGTAAGTTTCAATTGCCGTCTCGCGAAAGCCGATTCTGTCATTCAGATAGTCCTCCATCTCGTTTTGCGTTCTCAATGCAAGCGAAAAACCTGGCCATTCCGCCAGTTTCTTGTTGTCGATCTTGGATATTTGGTTTTTCTCCGTATTCATAAAGAGCACCGGAACGATTAACATTGCGGTGAAAATCATGATGAATACCAGATTGGAAATCGTCTTTTTCATATCAGAACCTGAAGTAAATGAAAGGATTGTAAGTACTGTTTACGATAAACAGCATACAAAGCAATAGTAGTCCCAGCAAAACGATGCGTTTCACAATTCCGACCGCGCACTCCGTACCCGCCATGGCAACGGTTGACACCACGGCTGCCATTCTTCTCGGAAGCACCTGCGCCCACGGAATCGCCGCAAGGATCGCGCAGCCCAGGAAGAACAGAATTTCTCCGTTCAGATAGTATCCGGCACCGAAATCCGTATAGGTGCCGACGCCGATATGAAACATTTTCCCGATGTAGGAAAGCGCTGCCGGAACCTCTTCCAATTTGAAGAGCACCCAGCCGAACAGGACGACAAGCATCGTATAGAGCCATCGGATCACCCCGGGGATGCGCTGCGCGATGTTTTTCTTTCGAAGCAGGCGTTCGACAATCATAAACAACCCGTGCCACAGCCCCCACACAAGATAACCCCACGCCGCGCCGTGCCAGATACCGGTCGCAAGGAAGACGAGGAGCAGATTCAGATAGACATTGCCCCGTCTGTTTCCGCCGAGCGGAATATAAAGATAGTCACGGAACCAGGTAGAAAGGGAGATGTGCCATCTCCGCCAGAATTCCGTGATGGATTTCGAAATATAGGGGTAATCGAAATTCTCCATAAAATGAAACCCGAACATCTTACCGAGACCGATCGCCATATCGGAGTACCCTGAGAAATCATAGAAAATCTGGAACGCATAACAGAGAACGCCGATCCAGGCGACTCCCGTTCCCATGTAGGCGCGATCCCTCGAAAAAATTTGATCGGCAACCGATCCGATCGTATTTGCAAGCAGCACCTTCTTTGCCAGTCCTACAATGAATCTCTCAATTCCCTTTGCGAAGGTTTCCGCATTCGTCGCCCGCTCTTTGAGCATCGCCTTGATATCCGAATATCTCACGATCGGTCCAGCGA
>CAZNCH010000121.1:0-4561 GCA_964571555.1 uncultured Lachnospiraceae bacterium
TCTTGAGATCAACTATAGTTTATCATATAATTAAGTTTCAGAAAATGCCATTTTTCCATGGAAAACATAGATTCGGAAGGAGTAGTTGTCATGTCGTTTATCGATGGTATCAAAGAGAGAGCAAAAGCGAACATTAAAACGATCGTTTTGCCCGAAAGTGAGGATCCCAGAACACTGGAAGCCGCTGCCAAAGCGGTTGCGCAGAAGATCGCCAAGGTGGTTCTGATCGGCGATCCCGAAAAGATTGCAGCCGACGCCAGGGAAACGGGCGTGGATCTGACGGGGATTCCCGTTGTCAATCCGGCAAACTGCGAGAAGTACGACGCGTATGTGAATCTGTTGTATGAACTCAGAAAGGAAAAGGGAATGACGCCGGAGAAGGCGAGAGAGTTGCTGCTTTCCGATTTTCTGACGTTTGGCGTCGTTATGGTGAAGTCGGGGGATGTGGACGGCATGGTTGCAGGCGCCTGTCATGCTACGCCGGATGTGCTTCGTCCGTCATTGCAGATACTCAAAACCGCCCCCGATGCGGAACTGGTGTCCGCTTTCTTCATCATTGATGTTCCGAATTGTGAATACGGTGCAAACGGCACGTTCCTGTTTGCGGACAGCGGTCTGAATCAGGATCCGAACCCGACGGAACTTGCGGCGATTGCGAAATCCAGCGCCAAGAGTTTCGAGGAGCTCGTTGGCTCCAAAGCGTATATTGCCATGCTGTCTCACTCCACAAAGGGAAGCGCGAAGCATGCGCTGGTAGACAAGATGGTGGAAGCGACCAACATCTGCAAGGAAAAATATCCGGAACTTGCCGTGGGCGGGGAATTTCAGTTTGACGCGGCGGTAGTACCCTCGATCGGCGCAAGCAAGGCACCGGGTTCCTCCGTTGCCGGCAAGGCGAACGTTATGATTTTTCCGAATCTGGATTCCGGAAATATCGGCTACAAGATTGCACAGCATCTTGCCAGGGCGGAAGCCTACGGTCCCATCCTGCAGGGCGTTGCAAGACCGGTCAACGACCTGTCCCGCGGCTGCAATGCGGATGATATTGTCGGCGTTGTTGCCATTACCTCCGTACAGGCTTCCATGAACTAAATTGTTGTTGACAAAGCGGGAAGGTGTCTGTATAATCGTTTAAGTGTGAACGAAGTTTTCGTTACCATGTAGCGATGAGATACATAGTATGTTATAAGGAGGTGTAACGGGATGTCCATTTGTCCGAAGAATAAATCTTCCAAAGGAAGAAGGGATCAGAGAAGAGCAAACTGGAAGATGACTGCTCCGAATCTGGTGAAATGCAGTAAGTGCGGTGCGCTGATGATGCCCCACAGAGTTTGTAAGACCTGCGGTTCTTATAATAAGAAGGAGATCATCAAAACCGCCGAATAATTCCGCAGAGGAAGGATAGCGTAGATATGCCGCTCCCCGTCAAATGACGGGGAGTTATTTATTTTTCATTGATTTTTAGAATGATGTCTTGTATAGTATTTTATGGAGTGTTTCCAATCAAAAGGAATAGGCAGGAAATGTTATGATCAATATCGCATTGGACGCGATGGGAGGTGACAACGCACCGCTTGAGATCGTAAAGGGCGCGCTGATTGCGCTTGCGGAACGCGATGACATCCGGATCTACCTGTGCGGACGCTTAGAGGATATGCAAAAGGCGTTGGACGGGCAGCCATATGATGAGAACCGGATGGAACTGGTGGATTGTCAGGAAGTGATCGAAATGGCGGAGCCGCCGGTGATGGCAATTCGCCGCAAGAAGGAGTCCTCTATCGTCAAGGGCTTAAGACTCGTAAAGAACGGAACCTGTGACGCGTTTGTATCCGCCGGAAGTACCGGTGCGGTTCTGGTCGGCGGACAATTTGTCGTCGGCAGAATACAGGGTGTGGAGAGACCGCCGCTTGCACCGCTCATTCCGACGGAAAAGGGCGTGACGCTGCTGATTGACTGCGGCGCCAATGTAGATGCAAGACCGTCTCATCTGGTGCAGTTTGCGAAGATGGGTTCCGTCTATATGGAGCAGATGGTCGGAATCAAGAATCCGCGCGTCGGTATCGTCAATATCGGTGCGGAAGAAGAGAAGGGGAATCTCCTCGTCAAGGAAACTGTCCCGCTGCTGAAGAATTGTCCGGATATTAACTTCGTCGGGTCAGTGGAAGCAAGAGATATCCTAAAGGGAGATGTGGACGTGATCGTCTGCGAAGCTTTCGTCGGGAACGTGATCCTAAAACTCATCGAAGGCGTGGGGCTTTCGCTGATCGGCAAGATCAAAGCCGGCTTTCTGTCCTCGATACGTGCGAAACTTGGTGCGCTGCTTGTAAAGCCCGCGCTCAAGAAGGTTCTGAAGACGTATGATACCGCCGAGTACGGCGGCGCGCCGCTCCTGGGACTGAACGGACTGGTCGTGAAGATTCACGGCAGTTCCACCCATAAAGAAGTACGGAACGCGATCCTGCAGTGCATCACCTTCAAGGAGCAGGACATCAACAAGAAAATGGATGAGAGAATTAATTTTTCAAATGATTTAGAAAGGGAAATCAGACATGGAATTGGAGAAGCTTAAGAAAATCATCGCAGAGGTTCTGAATGTGGACGAAAAGGAAGTGAATCCGGAGACAAAGTTCATCGACGATCTCGGTGCCGATTCACTGGATGTCTTCCAGATCATTATGGGAATCGAAGAAGAATTCGATATCGAGATCGCCACAGAAGACGCGGAGTCAATCGTTACCGTTCAGGATGCGGTTGAGCAGATCAAAAACGCATTAAGTTAAACAACGTCAGGGCGCTCGAAAGACCGTAGGTTTTTCGAGCCTGTGTTTATTATGAATCAATTAAACGGATATCAGGAATTAGAGGGGAAACTGGGCTACGTGTTTCGTGACCGGTCGCTGCTGAAACTGGCACTGACACACAGCTCTTTTTCAAATGAACTCAAACATCAGAAAACAGAGAATTACGAACGTCTGGAGTTCCTGGGCGATGCTGTCCTGGAACTGTCTGTCAGTGAACACCTTTATGAGAAGCATAAGGAGATGCCGGAAGGGAGCATGACGAAGCTTCGCGCTTCGCTTGTGTGCGAGCCGACGCTTGCATATTGCGCAAGATCCGGCTTGGATCTGGGCAGGTATGTTCTGCTTGGAAAAGGCGAGGAACACACCGGCGGCAGGGCGCGCGATTCCATTCTTTCGGATGTCTTCGAAGCGATCATCGGCGCCATCTATCTGGACGGCGGCTTCGTCTCCGCAAAAGCCTTTGTCGAGCGTTTTGTCCTGACCGACATGGAGAGTAAGATCGAATTCACGGATTCGAAGACGATCCTGCAGGAAGCCGTGCAGGAAGTCGGGAAGAAACTGACCTATGAACTGTTGGAAGAAAACGGCCCGCCCCATGAACGCGAATATGTGGTCAGAGCGCTGATCGAGGATAGAGAAGTGGCAAGGGGACACGGCAGAAGCAAGAAGCAGGCGGAACAGATGGCAGCCTATGACGTATTGCAGCACAGAGAACGGATAGCAGGAGCGGCGAAATGTATTTAAAACGGATTGAGGTGCACGGATTCAAATCCTTTGCAAACAAGATTACGTTTCAATTTCATAACGGGATCACCGGAATTGTCGGACCGAACGGCAGCGGTAAGAGCAACGTCGCCGATGCGGTTCGCTGGGTGCTGGGCGAACAGAAGGTGAAGCAGCTGCGAAGCTCCTCGATGCAGGATGTGATCTTTTCGGGTTCCGAAATGCGTAAACCGATGGGTTATGCCTATGTTTCGATCACTCTGGACAATGCCGATCATTCCCTGCCGATCAATTTTGAAGAGGTGACGGTTTCCAGACGGGTCTACAGATCCGGAGAGAGCGAATATCTGATCAATGGCGCGCCGTGCAGACTGCGCGATATTTATGAGATGTTCTATGATACCGGGATCGGCAAGGAAGGCTATTCCATCATCGGGCAGGGTCAGATCGATATGATCTTAAGTTCCAAACCGGAAGACCGCCGGGAATTGTTCGATGAAGCTGCAGGAATCGTCAAGTTCAAGCGCCGTAAGGATACGGCGCTGAAGAAACTTGAGGATGAGCAGGCGAACATGGTCCGTGTGGGAGATATCCTTACGGAACTGGAAAAGCAGAGAGCGCCGCTGGAGAAGCAATCGGAAGTAGCGAAGAATTATCTTAAGAAGAAGGAAGATTTAAAGCACCTTGATGTCAATCTGTTCCTGCTGGAATCGGAGAAGGTGAGGGCGCAGCTGGCGTCCATTGACGAGAAGGTTGCAATTGCAACCAAAGACCTTTCGGACACGAAACTGCTCTATGACGGCAGTAAAGAAAAATATGCGGCGGTAGAAGAAATGCTTGCCGCCCTTGACAAGGAAATCGAAGAAAAACGACGGCAACTTTCCGATAACAGTTTGAACCGTGAGAAGTTGGAAAGCGAAATTAAAATTCTGAACGAGCAGATCAAAGCATCCAAGAGCAGCAACGAGCACTATGAACTCCGTCTGACCGCCCTGAACGAGATCGGAAGAGCGTCGTGTAGGGAAAGAGTGTACGTC
>CAZNCH010000122.1:0-4525 GCA_964571555.1 uncultured Lachnospiraceae bacterium
GTTCAATGTGATCGAAAAATCATCCCCCGAGGTTTCAATCACGGCATTCAGATAGCGTTCGCACTCACTGTTGTAGAGTTCCGGATTGCCCATCATAAATGCCTTCCATCCGCCCTCTGCCAGCGGAAGCATTTCGTTTGTAATCACATCTCTTTGACTTTCATCCGTAATGACGGCACCGACGCCGCTCCCGTCAAGCAGCAAACAGTCTATGAACCAGTCCGGATCCAACACGTTTGCCGATTCCGTCGTCGAGAGTTTCGCTGCGATTTGCTGCATTTCTTCCACGCTCAATTCGCCTGCCGCCTTGAATTGATCTTCTTTCTGCAATATCTCATCAACTTCCGCTTCCGTATTTTCCGCTTCCGGCACCTCTTCCGGTTCGTTCTCTATTTCTTTCTCAACTTCCTTCTCCAAAACCTTTTTCTTCTCTGTCGTCTTTTCTTTCGTTTCCACGGTCTTCGCTTTTTCTTTTGCCGCCTTTTCGTATTTCTTCTCTGCCAGTTTCCCCGCAAATAAAATAATACAAAACACCATTACGACCGTTGCAATCGCGCCCAGCACAATGGCAAGTACGAGCGGCGCGCGGCTCTTCTTTTGCGCCGACGCGGGCGGTGCCTGATTCTGCGGCGGATATGGCGGCGCATAATTCTGCCCCGTCATGGGCATACTGTATGGCTCTACACTGCCTGTTTGCGCGTTTTGGGACGGCGCTGCGCCCGGCTGCGTGATTTTTGCTCCGCACCCCGAACAAAATGAATTACCCTCGGAAATCTGCTTTCCACAATTTGGACAAAACATAATTTTCCTCCTCTTCTTTGAGATTCTGCTCTTTGCTTTTATGATCCTATGCTTTTGTTCTTCCGCTTCTGCCCAATCCCCGGTTTCTTCTTCCTCTTCATCGCTTCGTTTTCCGGAATTCACCCGTGCGGAATTTCGATGCCGCTCTTCGATCCGGTGTTTTCATGCGATATGCGCAGAAAACCCCTATAATCAGCCATATCATGGCACAGGGAAGCGCCAGGTAAGCCTGTCGGCTTCCGATCAATGCTTCGCGGAAATATCGTTCCGGCAGCAGATATGAAATCGAAACATAGACCGCTGCCCAATCCGGCAGCGCAAACAGCAATTCGGACAGAAGCGCCGCCGCAACTGTCATTACCGGCGCAACCATAAGCAGTACGGACAGATGTAAGCCAAGGGAACAAAGCAGCAGTGCCGCCCCGATGCATCCGATCGCATAGAGAAGAAAATGCGGCAGGATCCGCAGCAGTTTTGTCCCTTCTCCGCCAAGCAATGCAGTCAGTATAAAGCCCAAGGTCGCCGGCAACAAACACGCCAGACTCTGGTTCAGAAACAGTTTTGAAGCCCCGAACCCGCTCCGATGAATTCTTCCGACCAGTTCTCTGCTCCCGCTGCGCAGCATCCACAGATTGCAGACGATCAGATAAAAGGGAAGCCATGCGGCATACCAACCGAGCGCCGTAGAAGAAACCACGCTTTTCTCGGTGCTCGGCGCGCCTTTCGGTGTGATTTTCACCACCTGCACAGCCGCCCCCCTCATCCAGACCGCCTGCATCTCTTCTGTGATCCGCTCCCGCTGTTCGTCCGTAAATTTAAGACCCCGCGCCGCCAGGAACTCATCCGCACTTTCCCTCACCTCATGTTCGAACCACAGTTTCATCACATGATTGACCAGCGGCTCACTCACCGTCCCCGTATATTGAGAAGTGGCGGATGCCGTCAGTTCCGCTGCGTCGTTGTATTCCCCCCGTTCAATCCGTGCCGTGAAGTCCTGCGGGATCCGAACCATGCACTGGATATCACCGCGCTGCAGCAAGGAAACGGCTTTCTCTTTCTCCGCTGCAATCACCGTAATGTCATCTTCCGACGACAACATTTGAAACAGGCGCTCTCCGAGCGCTCCGCTGTCTTCATTAACATAAGCCATCGTCAGCCGACCCGCCTGCTGCTCCGCAGCGTAACGATCGGCAAACAGCGCGACCGATGTGCAGAGAATCAATATGAGCAGGCTGGAAACATCCGCAAACAGCGTCTTGACACGCAGACCAAACAGTGCAAAACCGTTCATATTCCGCCTCCTCTTCTGCAGATGACCGGCACTGCAACGCAGACGGACACGATCATGATAAGGGAAAGGCGGAAGGAATCAAAGAGATACTTCCCGCCGTGAAAACGGAACAAAATATTGCCGAGCAGATTCATTGCCGGTTTCAGCAGCATATAGCGCCCCACCGCCGTCATCGCTTCCGGCAGCGCCCCGTCGGGAACAAAGACGCCCGCGCACAGAGACATTAATAATATAAGAAAGAAACCGCACCACACCGCGATCTCCGGTCGCGCGATCAGACTCCCGAGCAGAAGCGCAAATGCCGAATATGCGAAAGAGATCAGCAGGATGGATGCCGGAAGCGCAAACCATACTCTCATATCAAGGGAAGATGCTTCCCGAAACAGATGAATGTTCTGTATCAAGCCCGCGGTCGGCAGCATGATCAACAGTGTCAGACCGATCAGGAGAGCACCGGAACACAGGCGGGCAAGCAGATAGCAAAGCACGTTCCGCCTTTCCGCAAGCAGCCCGCGCCTGATCACGGGGCTGCGCATATCTTCCGCCGTTTTGCAAATCAACGGGAGCATCGTAAACGCCGCAAAGAAAGAGAACAGCGCTGCCAGATAGTATTCCAACGGAAAATAATCGCCCAGCGGCGAAAGCGTCCCCGTCTTCCCGAACACCTCTCTGCGAGACATATATTGCCGAACACCGTACTGAAGCGTCTCATCCATCCAGCGCGCAGACTCCGCTTCCGCTGCTCCGGCTTCCGTCATGACCGATTGCATATTCTGCAGCAAATTCTGACATTGTCCGATTGCACGCAGCGAACCGTCCAGCGTGATCCATATCATGCTCCGCTCAAAACTGTGTGAATCATAGGCTGCCAGCGTCACTTCCGGATTCCGCCCCGCTTCCATCGTTTCGTAGAAATCATCCGGCACATGTACCAGCACTGTCACCTTCCCCGCCTGCAGCAGTTCGTGTCCTGTTTTCACATCCTTTATCGGATACGCCCGCGCCACTTCCTGCAAGGACTCGGAGTGCACCATCAGACGGATAAACTGCCGCACCGGTTCACTTTCATCCTCGTTCACAACCGCATAGGGCAGGCGTAAATCCCTGCCGGCGTCCAGAAGAAGGGGCGCAAGGATCGCTGCGAAAAGGAGCAGACCAAACAGCGGCGTAAGCATGGCGGCAACGACCGGTTTCCATCCGCGAAACACTCGTTTCAGATCCGTGCGGATCCAGAATCCCACCCTCATATCTCACGCTCCGCAAGGTTCGCATAGTATTCCCCCGCCGTTCCCCAAAACACGCAGTTCCCCGCTTCCAGCAAAAGCGCACGGTCGGCAAGGGAGCGCAGCTGGCGCGGCTGGTGACTCGAAATCAGAATGCCGCAACCACCGGCTTTGTAAGAATGCAACAGGGTCATTATCCGTTCTTCGCTCTGCACATCCACGCCTGCCAGCGGCTCATCCAGAATGAGATACCGTGGCGTTCCAAGCAGTGCCGCCGCCAGATTCACTCTGCGTTTCTGCCCGCCGGACAGGCTTTTAATCAACTTTCGCCGGATATCGGTTAGCGCCAGCGCTTCCATGGTCTCTTTAATCCGCGCTGACGGATCAGGCGTGTAAGACGGTGCAAAACACCGCAGATTCTCCCAGACGGAAAGATCTTCAAACAGCGCAATTTCCTGCGGAACATAGCCGATGGCAGTTCTGGCGTTTCTGTCGGAAAGCGCGTCCACCGAAACACTGCCGTGATCCGGCTGCGTCGCCAGTGCGAGCACCTTTATCAGCGTGCTCTTTCCGCTCCCGTTTCTTCCAAGGAGCATGACGACTTCGCCGGGCGATAGTGCGATCGTAACGTCATTGACCGCTTCGATTCCGTCATATCGTTTTGTAAGGTTGTTCCCGATGATCATAGCGTTATCCTGCGAAACAATTATTCGAATCCCGTGTTGAACCCCGACATAAACAACAGCATATTGGCTTCCAGTGTCTGCGCCAGTCTCGGAGATTGCCGGAATTTCTCCATTTCCGCTTTCCCACCGTCTTCACCGGATGTGCTAAGTTCCCGATACAGTTCCTCACAACTGTCAACGCGAACACAGGAATCCTCGATGATTTCCGGAATTTCCGGTGTTCCGTACGCATCATTCAGCGTCAGTTCCCCGCGGAAAGAATAGCGCTCTGTCTCATCGCTTCCGGAAGAGGTCAGTTCCCCCTCGAACGCACCGATCAGCTCGCCGCCGCGATCCGTATAAGTGTAAGTCGCCGTAGACAGAATTTCCTCACGCCCGCCATCCGAATCGTGCATCGTAAACGTGTAGCGGATCTCACTTTGATACTCGCTGCCGACCTTGGACAGGTCTGTCTCCAGCAGACTCTCCGCAATCACGCTGCCGTCCGTGTGATAGAACGTATGGGATGTGGTATTCTCTCCGTC
>CAZNCH010000123.1:0-4457 GCA_964571555.1 uncultured Lachnospiraceae bacterium
GCCGGAAGGCTTCACCGTGCGGGAATATCTCAACAAGCTCTGCATGGAGGGTCTTGCAAAACGCTATCCGAATTACGGGCGGGAACTCATGGATCGTTTGAATTATGAATTGGAAACGATCGATTCGATGGGCTTCGTCGATTATTTTCTCATTGTTTGGGATTTCATTCATTACGCGAAATCAAACGGAATCGCGGTCGGTCCCGGACGAGGTTCCGCAGCGGGTTCCATTGTCAGTTATACGCTTGAGATTACGGACATTGATCCGATTCAATACAATCTGCTGTTTGAGCGGTTCCTGAATCCGGAACGAGTAACGATGCCGGATATCGATATTGATTTCTGCTTCGAGAGAAGGCAGGAAGTCATTGACTATGTGGTGCGCAAATACGGACAGGAGAAGGTGGTGCAGATCATTACCTTCGGAACGCTTGCCGCCAAGGGAGTCATTCGCGACGTCGGGCGCGTGATGGATCTGCCGTATTCCTACGTGGATCAGATCGCCAAAATGATACCGGATGATCTGGGCATGACGCTTCGGAAGGCATTGGATGCGAACAACGAATTGCGAGAGAAGTACGAAACGGATTCTACGGTCAAAACCCTGATCGACAACGGTATGCGCTTAGAGGGACTGCCGCGGCACACGTCGATGCATGCGGCGGGCGTCGTGATCTGTCCGGAAGCGGCGGATGAACTGGTTCCGCTCTCGCGGGGAAGTGACGGCTCGACCACAACGCAGTTCGTGATGACGACGATTGAGGAACTGGGTCTTCTGAAAATGGATTTTCTGGGACTGCGGACCTTGACGGTGATTCAGAACGCGGTGCGATACGTCTGTGAGAATACGGGCAGGAAAATTGACATCGATAAGATCGGTTACCATGACAAAGCGGTGTTTGATCTGATCGGCACCGGCAAGACCGACGGCATCTTCCAGTTGGAAAGCGCGGGAATGAAGAACTTCATGAAGGAACTCAAGCCGCAGAATTTAGAAGATGTGATTGCGGGGATTTCGCTCTATCGTCCCGGCCCGATGGACTTCATTCCGCAGTATATCAAAGGGAAGAACTCCGTGGAGCCGATCCGATATGACTGCCCGGAACTGGAGCCGATTCTTGCGCCGACTTACGGCTGTATCGTCTATCAGGAGCAGGTGATGCAGATCGTCAGAGATCTCGGCGGATACACGCTCGGACGAAGCGATCAGGTGCGCCGCGCCATGTCGAAGAAGAAGCGTTCCGTCATGGAGAAGGAGCGGCAGAACTTCATTTACGGAAATGAAGCGGAGAATGTTCCCGGCTGTATTTCCAAGGGGATCAGCGAAGCGGCGGCAGTTAAGATCTACGATAATATGATGAGTTTCGCGGAGTATGCGTTCAACAAGTCTCACGCTGCCGCCTATGCGGTCGTTGCCTACCAGACGGCTTATCTGAAGCATTATTATCCGGTGGAATTCATGGCGGCGCTGATGACTTCGGTAATTGATAAGTCCGGCAAGGTTGCGGAATATATATACACCTGTAAGACGATGGGTGTGGAACTTCTGCCACCGGATATTAACGAGGGAGTCGCCGGTTTCTCCGTAAGCGGAAACCGAATTCGGTACGGACTTGCGGGCATCAAAGGAGTCGGCTGGCCGGTGATCGAGGCGATCGAAGCGGAGCGAAAGGAGCACGGGGCGTTCCGCGATATCAAGGATTTCATTACGAGGATGCCCGGTCGCGAGGTCAACAAGCGCACGATTGAAAGTTTCATCAAGGCGGGCGCGTTCGACGGGCTCGGCGGTACGCGAAAGCAGTTGATGTGTGTTTATTCCCGTATCCTCGATAATCTGAATCAGGAGAAGAAGCACAGTATGGCGGGGCAGATGTCCCTGTTTGATATCGCATCCGAGGAAGAGAAGGAGACCTTCGAGATCAAACTTCCCGACGTCGGAGAGTTCGAGTCGGATGTGTTGCTTGCCTTTGAAAAGGAAGTGCTCGGCATCTATGTCAGCGGTCATCCGCTGCAGGCGGACGAAGGGTTGTGGCGGAGCAGGATTAGCCGTGTGACGGCGGACTTTGCACTCGATGAGGAAACCGGCGTCTGTAAGGTGCAGGACGGTGAGCGCGTGACGATCGGCGGTCTCATCGAGACGAAAACGATCAAACATACCAAGAACGGACAGACGATGGCGTTTCTGCAGGTCGAAGATCTGGTGGGTACGGTTGAAGTCATAGTCTGGCCGCGGGACTACGAGAAGAATTCCGTGAAAATCATCGAAGACGCGCGTGTTTTCATTACGGGACGCGTAGATGTCGAGGAAGAAAAAGATGCGAAACTGATCTGCGAAAAAATACTGCTTTTCTCGGAAATACCGAAGGAACTGTGGGTGCAGTTCAGGACAAAAGAAGAATTCTTCCAACGAGAGCAGGAACTCTACCGGGCAATTGAAGATTCCGACGGGAATGACGCTGTTGTGGTCTATGTAAGAGAGAATAAACAGGTGAAGCGTCTGCCGCACAGCAGAACGGTGCAGGCGGATGCTGAACTGCAAGAGAAACTCGGCGGTTTGTTCGGTGCCGACAATATCAGGGTGAAATAGAGGTGAAAGACATGGAGAAATCAAATCGGAAAGCAAATGCTAAAACAATCGAGACAATCGGCGTGCTGACGAGCGGCGGCGACGCGCCGGGCATGAATGCGGCGATCCGTGCGGTCGTCAGAAATGCAATTGCACATGGGAAGAAGGTAAAGGGAATCCAGAAAGGCTTCCAGGGAATTCTGAACGAAGAAATCCGAGATCTGGAGCGCAAAGATGTTTCGGACATCATTCAGCGCGGCGGCACGGTGCTTCGTACCGCACGCTGTGAGGAGTTCAACACGGAAGAAGGACAGGCAAGAGGCGCCGAAATTCTGAAAAAGTACGGGATCGACGGACTTGTCGTCATCGGCGGCGACGGTTCTTATCGCGGCGCGCAGGCGTTGGCGGCGCACGGCATCAATACGATCGGGATTCCGGGAACCATTGATCTTGACATTGCCTGTACCGACTATACGATCGGGTTCGATACCGCGATCAATACCGCCATGCAGGCGATTGATAAGGTAAGGGATACGTCTTCTTCGCATGAGCGCTGCTCTATTATAGAAGTAATGGGAAGAAATGCCGGTTATATAGCACTCTGGTGCGGCGTTGCCAACGGTGCGGAGGACATTCTGATTCCGGAGCGCTACCAGTTCCGAGAGCAGGAGATCATCAATAATATCATCAACAATCGGAAGAAAGGGAAGACGCATCATTTGATCATCAATGCCGAGGGGATCGGGCATTCGACATCAATGGCGAGGAGAATCGAGGCGGCGACCGGTATCGAGACAAGGGCTACGATTTTAGGCTACATGCAGCGCGGCGGATCGCCAACCTGTAAGGATCGTTTTTACGCGTCCATGATGGGTGCGAAAGCGGTGGATCTTCTGCTTGCGGGCAAGACGAACCGCGTGGTTGGATATAAGCACGGAGATTGGATGGATTTCGATATTGACGAAGCGCTCACCATGCAGAAGGAGATTCCCGCATACGAGTTCGAAACCAGCCGGATGCTGTCGATTTGAGAAGGGAGAACGGGGTATGATTACGAGTACGGGGAATCCGAGGATCAGAAATGTCGTGCAGCTGATGACGAGTGCAAAGACCAGACGGGAACAGAAGTCTTATGTGATCGAAGGGCTGAAACTCTTTGAGGAAGCGCCGGTCGAGCAGATGCGCCAGGTATTTCTGACGGAAGCCGCACTGGAGAAGGCAAGACAAATTCGTCCCGAAGTTGCGGGCTGGGTGATGAATGCCCCGATGCTCAATTTAAGAGGTCCTGCCTGTGAATTGGTGAGTGATGAGGTTTTCAAGCGAATGTCCGATACCAGAACGCCGCAGGGCGTACTCTGCGTCATGACGATGCCGGAGCAATCGATGACGGAGCTGATCAACAAAACCTGTAGGGAGCGCTTAGAGGAGAATAAACTGATTCTTGTATTGGAAGGGATTCAGGATCCGGGGAACCTGGGCACCATGCTCCGCACTGCGGAAGCCGCAGGCGTTTCTTTTCTCCTTGCAGACCGACAGACGGCGGATCTTTATAATCCGAAGGTAATCAGATCCACGATGGGAGCGATCTATCGAATTCCCGTCATCTATACGGAACATTTAAGCGCATCGTTAAACGAGTTAAAGGCTGCGGGCGTAAGGCTTGGCGCGGCACATCTGAAAGGAAAAAGGAGTTACTGGTCGGAAGTGTTTCCGAAGAAAACGGCGATTCTGATCGGCAACGAGGGGAGCGGTCTCAGTGATGAGGTGACAAGGCTCGCCGATTTCCTTGTCAAAATTCCCATGCAGGGAGAAGTGGAATCCCTGAATGCTGCGATTGCAGCAGGTCTTCTGATGTACGAATATCGCAGACAACATCACTGATCAGTTACAT
>CAZNCH010000124.1:0-4435 GCA_964571555.1 uncultured Lachnospiraceae bacterium
AAGGACTGCGAATATAAGGAACCGAGCGTAAAGATTACGATCAATACTCCTTCGGGATGGTACTCAAGCGGTACATCTGCAAAGGTCACTTTTAAGGTCGAAGATATCCTTGATACAGGGAACTTTGCCATAAAGTCCGTGAAAGCAAAGATCGGACAGAATGGCAGCTATAACGATGTAACAGAGGATATGTTCCTTGAAATTTCCGAAAACTGCACTGTGTATGTGCTTGTTACCGATGCCAATGATAAGAGTTATGAGAGAAGCCGTTCCATCAAATGCTTTGATACAAGCAAGCCTACTCTGAATGCGGCGGTATCGGACGGACTTCTTACTATCCAGGCATCCGATAATGACTCCGGTGTAAAGGTTATTTATGTGAATGGATATGAGTTTACGGATGTTACAAACGGAACCGTGAATATCCGCCTTTCCCAGTTTGATGCAGGCTATGAGTATTTCACGATCACAGCCATGGATAATGCCGGGAATGTATCGGAGGTTTATAAGACAAAGAATCCATACTACAAGGATCCTAACTCCGATGATGACAGTAATCCGGCAGAACAGCTTCCTGCAAGTGCGGAGGCTACGAAGCCTTCCAGTGCAACAGCAACGGTTACAGATCATACCAAGACTGACAGCAATGGAAATACTACAAGCACTACAAGTACCACAACCAGCACCAATACATCTCCCGAAGCACAGAAGAAAGCCGAGTTTGCAAAGGCTGATGCGGAAGAAGCCGCTTTATCAGATGGAGAAAACGGAGAGGATATGAACCTTGGAAAAGAGTTTTATACCATCGAAGCTGCAAGCGGCAAGGTCTTTTATCTGATCATTGATCGTGACGGACAGGAGGAAATGGTTTACTTCCTGACAGAGATCACGGAAAATGATTTGCTTAATGTAACAACCGATAATTCGGAGACTCTGCCTAAGAACTCAGCGGCTCTTGAATCGCAGATCCCTGTGACAGAGAGCGCATTGCCTAATAACAATACGGATATCGACGATACCCACGAAGTTGAGACTCCTACTGAGACACCGGAGGAACCACAGGAGACTGAACCGGAGGAGCCTGCCGAAGAGGAGCCGGAAGAGCCTGTTAAGAGCAATCCGCTTTTGGGATACATTATCATGGCAATCTTTGGCGGTGGCGTGATCGGAGCTGCATATTATTTCAAGGTAGTTAAGAAAAAGCAGGACGGCGATTTTGTCGAGGATGAGGATGAAGAAGCCGAAGAGGAAGTATATGCAGACGATGCAGATGAGCAGGAAAAGGATCCTAATGACGCCTGGTTTGATAATGCCGATGATGCGGCAGATTATCCTGAACCTACAGAAGAACAGAAAGACAGACCTGCTCCTACGGCGGAGGATATGGAAGATGCAACAATATCTGATACGGAAGAGGAGAGCGCAGCAGATGTATCAGAAAAAGATGAATAAACACATTTACGGCGGAGAGGATATCCTCTCCGTCATCTTTTGAAAGGAGAAATGAGTTTTATGGAACAGACAGCAGAAAAAAAGAAGATGGATGAGATCACCATCAAATTTGGCAAGGGATGTGTCGGAGAGCCTTTTACGGGAAAGGATGGCAAGGAGTATAAGCAGATCCTTATTCCAAACAAGGATGAAAATGATCACAGTCCTTGGGCAACATTTGTGGCAAGGTCAAATGCGGTGCATGAGGATCAGTATGGTAAGGGTATGTGGATGAAGCTGCCTGCCGATGGACATACCACAGTACGCAAGGATCACTGCGTCGGTGAGGGCGCAGATGGAAAAAAGATCTGGGAGACCGAAAAGACCAAGGTTTCCAACAGAGATCTGAAAGGCATGGTGGAGTTTTATAAGTCCAGAGGCAAGGAGCAGGAGGAAAAGCCGAGGGAATCCCTTAAGAACAGACTTTCCGAAAAGAAAGCCGAGGTTTCTCAGCAGAAACATGATGCACCTCAGAAGACTGCCACCAAGTCAAAGGAAGCTTCTTTATAAGGAGGCTGCTATGGGATACAAGTTAGTGGTTACTGAAAAGCCCAGTGTGGCCAGAGCCTATGCGGATGCACTGGGCGTAAAGAATGCACAGGACGGTTATATCGAGGGAAACGGTTATATCATTTCGTGGTGCGTAGGACATCTTATCGAGCTGGCACAGCCGGATTCTTATGATCCTGCACTAAAGAAATGGTCGTATAATTCGCTCCCGATCATGCCGGGGAACTGGCAGTATGAGACCAAAAAGGATACAAAAGCCCAGTTTAAGGTACTTAAGAAGCTCATGCACGATAAAGGTGTGGATGAGACTATCTGTGCTACCGATGCCGGACGAGAGGGTGAGCTGATTTTCCGTCTTGTATATGAGCAGGCAGGCTGTGATAAACCTATCAAGCGTTTATGGCTTTCATCCATGGAAGAGAGTGCCATTAGGGAAGGCTTTGCCAATCTGAAACCCGGATATATGTACAACGACCTGTATCAGAGTGCTTTATGCAGACAACAGGCTGACTGGCTTGTGGGTATCAATGGTACAAGGCTTTTCACGGTGCTTTATAACAGACTTTTGAAAGTCGGAAGGGTGCAGACTCCTACACTTGCAATGCTTGTGGACAGAGACGAAGCAATCCGAACCTTTAAGAAAGAGCCGTTTTATACCTGCCATATAGATGTAAACGGCATGGAAGCGGTATCCGATAAGTTCAAGACCGAAGATGAGGCAATGTCCGTAGAGGGATGTGCCGTATTTAACCCGGTGCGTATTACGAAGGTGGAGGAAGAGGAAAAGAGTATCGCACAGCCGAGACTTTATGACCTTACCACCCTGCAGAGGGATGCCAATCGTATCTTTGGATTTACGGCAAAACAGACCTTGGATTATACCCAGAGCCTTTATGAAAAGCGTCTTTGTACTTATCCGAGGACGGACAGCCAGTTTTTATCCGATGATATGGGACAGACTGCGGAAGATGTGATCGGAGCGGTGTTTAAGAGTGTACTAAAGATTCCGCAGGATTATTCGCCGGATATCGGCAGAGTCTTAAACAGTAAAAAGGTCACAGACCACCATGCCATTATACCTACGATGGAAATCGCAAAACAGGATATGGATGCACTTGCAGAGGGAGAGAAGAAGATTCTTTCCCTCATTTCATATCGTGTCCTGTGTGCTACATCCGGGAGACACATTTATAAGGGTGTAAAAGTGGAGCTTGACTGTGACGGTTTTAAGTTCCATGCAAGCGGAAAGACAGTCATATCCGAGGGATTTAAGAAGTATGAAAAGATGCTCAGAAACCGCTTTAAGGTAAAGGTCGATGTGGAGGATGAGGAAAAGACTTTGCCTTTGGTACATGAGGGACAGTCATTCCGTGATGTGAATCCGAGAGTGGTGGAGGGCTTCACGCAGCCACCAAAAGCTTTTACGGAAGACACGCTCCTTAAGTATATGGAAACTGCCGGAGCTTCGGAAATGGACGATGATGTGGAACGTAAGGGGCTTGGTACACCTGCCACCAGAGCGGATATCATCGAGAAGCTGGTAAAAGACGGTTTTGTCAAAAGAGATAAGAAAAAGCTGGTTCCCACGGATGATGGCATCAAGCTCATAACCATCCTGCCTGATGCGGTCAAATCTCCGCAGATGACGGCGGACTGGGAAAACGCACTTGTCCTTGTCTCCAAGGGTGAGATGAGTGCGGATGCCTTTATGAAGGGCATTAAGGACATGGTAACTGATTTGGTAAAAACATACAGTAGCGTAAGCGAGGAGGAAAAGAAGATGTTTGGTTCAGAAGAAGCAATCGGAAAATGCCCTAAGTGTGGCGGAGATGTCGTTGTTGGCGAGTATGGAGCATACTGCACCGAGAAGTGCGGCATGAGCCTTGGCTATGCCATGGGAAGAAAGCTTGACGAGGAGCAGATCAAGAAGCTTCTTGCAGGAGAAAAGATCTTTATGAAAGGGCTTAAGAGCAAGAAGGGCAAGACCTATGATGCTTTTCTTAAGCCTGAAGGTGTAGAAGCATACGACTACACCAATAAGGATGGCGAAGAGAGGAGCGGTTTCCAGTTCAAGTTTGCTTTTGAGTTTCCGGAGCGTAAGAAGAAGGGAGAGTGAGCAACATGAAGAAAGCAGTAAAAGTATTACTGGGCATTGCGGCGGCAGGGGCTTCGGTCTCTGCTGCGGCTTTAGCCGTAAAGAAGTACAGGGACAGTAAAAAGAAGTATGTCTGTGATGAATGTGATGATGACTACTTCGATGATGAGTCGAATGATTTTGATGAAGAATATCATCTTACACCCGAAGAGGAAGAGGAGCTTATCAGCACGGATGATTATGAGTTTGGTGCAGAGGATTTTCTTTCTGATGAAGAGGAGCCGGATATGGAGAAGTTCATGGAGGAACACTCAGCTTCTGTCAGAAGGAGAGGTACAT
>CAZNCH010000125.1:0-4412 GCA_964571555.1 uncultured Lachnospiraceae bacterium
GGCCGTCTGCGGGGCGCTGCTGCTTCTGGGTATGGCGCTGGAGCTGACGCTGGTTAGCCGCGCCATAGACGGACAGACACGAATCCCAATGTGCGGCGTACCCGGCAACCGACTCTCCACCTATGCGGATATGTTGAACGACCGGGGCTATGATGTGCTCATCGCTAATTTGAACGGCAGCGAGCGCAACACGGAACTGCTACCTTCTCAGCATAAGGACGCGCCTATCGCATCTGTCCCGGTCGGACGCATCGAGTTTCTCGGTTCCAATGGCGAAGTCGGCGATACGATGGAATATATCGACGAAGCCGAGTTTATCCGTGACATCATGGAGGAAAACCACTACGGCACACCCATGAGCATCAAGGTGTACCGTCACGAGGACGGCAGCACCATTGCTCTTGACTTCGTGGAGACCCTTGACCCGCCTCCGCAGGGCTTTGAAATCATCAACGCTCCTGTTGCGGAACAGGACATGACAGACGAAGCACCGGAGCAGCCGCAGGCAGAAGGCCGCTTCCATGTGGTGGAACTCGACCGTGGAGCGCAGACCGCCTACGGAATCTGGGATGACGAGGCTGACGGCATCTATGTGGATGCGGACGGCGTCTCGGAGGAGTTCGGCGGCGAATGGGAAGCAAACACCTATCTGGAAAAGCTGAACAATCCCGACCCGGTACAGGAAGAGCCTGTCGTGCTGGAAGCCCCGAAGCCCAAGCGCAAGCCCAAGGCCAACAGCTTTGTATTGCACCCGGAGGTCAGCTCTGAGCATCGGCGTAACTACCGCATTGAAGACGATGATCTGGGTGTTGGCACTCCTCTACGGAGATATGAGCGAAATATCATGGCAATCCAGCTTCTTCATAAGCTGGAGGAAGAAAACAGGCTGGCGACGCCTACCGAACAGAGCATCCTTGCCGACTATGTTGGCTGGGGCGGCCTTGCCGACTGCTTTGACGAGAGAAATAGTCATTACGATGAACTCAAGGCTTTGCTGACAGAGGATGAGTATGCCGCTGCCCGTGAATCAACTCTGACCGCCTTTTACACTCCACCCGTTGTCATCCGCAGCGTCTATCAGGCTTTTGAGAATATGAACTTCAAGACCGGCAACATTCTGGAGCCGAGCTGCGGCATTGGCAATTTCATCGGCATGGTGCCGGAGAGTATGGCGGATAGCAAGCTCTACGGTGTTGAACTGGACAGCGTTTCGGGCAGGATTGCACAACAGCTCTATCAGAAATCCTCTATCGCCGTGCAGGGCTATGAAACGACAGACCTGCCCGACAGCTTCTTTGATGCCGCCATCGGCAATGTGCCCTTCGGACAGTTTAAGGTGCCGGATAAACGCTACGACAAGCACAACTGGCTCATCCATGACTATTTCTTCGGGCGGACGCTGGATAAGGTTCGACCGGGCGGCATCATCGCCTTCGTCACTTCAAAGGGTACGCTCGATAAGGAGAACCCTGCCGTGCGGAAATATATCGCGCAAAGGGCGGACCTTCTCGGCACGATCCGCCTGCCGAACAATACCTTCAAGGGCGCTGCCGGTACAGAGGTCACGAGCGACATCATCTTCCTTCAAAAGCGCGACCGTATGACCGATATTGAGCCGGATTGGGTGCATCTGGGCAAGGACGAAAACGGCGTCACAATGAACCAATACTTTGTCGATAACCCGGACATGATCTGCGGCGAGATGAAGATGGTCTCCGGCCAGTTCGGACCGGAAAGTGCCTGTGTGCCGTATGAGGGGCAGGAGCTTTCCGAGCTGCTCTCCGACGCCATTCAGAACATCCACGCGGAAATCTCGGAGTATGAGGTTAGCGAGCTGGAGGACGAGGAAGAAGACCTCTCTATCCCGGCAGATCCCGCCGTCCGCAATTTCAGTTTCGCCGTCGTGGACGGCAAGCTCTACTTTCGAGAGAACAGCCGCATGAACCCGGTGGATGCGTCGGTGACGGCAGAGAACCGCATCAAGGGACTTGTCGCCATACGGGACTGCGTGAGAACACTCATTGAGTATCAGACCGAGGATTACCCCGACAGCGACATCAAGGAGCAGCAGGAGCGCCTGAACAGCCTATACGATGATTTCAGCAGGAAGTACGGGCGAATCAACGACCGAGCCAACAACTCCGTTTTCAGCAACGATAGCTCTTACTGCCTGCTTGCTTCTTTGGAAGTTCTGGACGACGAGGGCAACTTCGTCCGCAAAGCAGATATGTTCAGCAAAAGGACGATCAGGCAGCGAGCCGTCATCACCTCGGTGGACACCGCTTCGGAAGCCCTGTCTGTATGCTTGTCTGAAAAGGCAAAGGTGGACATGGCATATATGGAGCAGCTCACCGGCAAAACGGAGGAGCAAATCACAAGCGACCTTCAGAGTGTTATCTTTCTCAATCCGCTTTACGAGGAAGGCAATCCGTATTTCCCGCAATATCTGACAGCAGATGAATACCTTTCTGGCAATGTCCGTGAGAAACTGACGGTGGCGCGAAGCTCGGCCAAGATTTATCCCGAAAACTTCACTGCCAATGTGGAGGCGCTGGAAGCGGTGCAGCCGGTTGACCTGACCGCCAGCGAGATCAGCGTCCGTCTCGGTGCCACATGGCTGCCCACAGAGGATGTGGAGCAATTCATGTTTCATCTTCTCGACACTCCTCGGTATGCCCAATGGAATATCCATGTTCACTTCTCGGAGTACACCGGTGAGTGGAATATTGAGGGTAAGAGCTACGACCGCGGAAACATCAAGTCGAACAACACCTACGGTACGAGCCGCGTCAACGGCTATAAGATCATTGAGGAAACGCTGAACCTCCGTGATGTTCGCATCTTCGACTATGTGGAGGACGCGGAAGGGCGAAAGCAAGCCATTCTCAACCGCAAGGAAACCGCTCTCGCGCAGGGCACGCAGGAACTAATCCGGCAGGCGTTTGCCGACTGGATATGGGAAGACCCGGAGCGACGGGAGCGGCTCTGCAAGCTCTACAACACCAAGTTCAACTCAAACCGTGCCCGTGAGTACGACGGCAGCTTTTTATCCTTTGTGGGAATGAACCCTGAGATCACGCTCCGCAAGCACCAGATCGACTCGGTTGCGCGCGGTATGCTGGGCGGCAACGAACTGCTTGCCCATGTGGTTGGAGCCGGGAAAACCTACTCGATGACGGCGATAGCACAGGAATCCAAACGGCTGGGACTCTGCCAAAAGAGTTTGTTTGTTGTCCCCAACCACCTGATAGGACAATGGGCTTCGGAATACTTGCAGCTCTACCCGTCCGCCAACATCCTAATGGCGACGAAGAAAGATTTTGAAGCCAAGAACCGCAAGAAGTTCTGCGCCCGCATTGCCACCGGTGACTACGACGCCATCATCATCGGACACTCGCAGTTTGAAAAGATTCCGATGAGCATTGAGCGGCAGCGCGCCATTCTGGAGCAGCAGCTTCAGGAGATTGTTGAGGGTATTGCGGAGCTGAAGCACAACCGGGGCGACAACTTCTCTGTCAAGCAGTTGGAGCGAGCCAAGAAAACGGCGAAGCAGAAGCTCGACAAGCTCAACGACCAAAGCCGCAAGGATGATGTCGTCACCTTTGAGGAACTCGGCGTTGACCGCCTGTTCATTGACGAGGCGCACTTCTATAAGAACCTCGCGGCATTTACAAAGATGCGGAATGTGGGCGGTATCTCTCAGACGGAGGCCATGAAAAGCTCTGACCTGTATATGAAGTGCCGCTACCTTGATGAACTCACAGGCGGGCGCGGCGTTATCTTCGCCACCGGCACGCCCATCAGTAATTCGATGGTCGAGATGTACACCATGCAGAAGTATCTCCAATATGACACATTGAGAAGAAACGGGCTCATTCATTTTGATAGCTGGGCATCGACCTTTGGCGAAACCGTGACAGCCATTGAGCTTGCACCGGAGGGCAGCGGCTACCGGGCGAAAACGCGCTTTGCGAAGTTCTACAACCTCCCCGAACTCATCATGATGTTCCGCGAGGTGGCGGATATTCAAACGGCGGATATGCTCAACCTTCCAGTGCCGAAAGCAAATTATCACACCGTCGCTCTGAAGCCGTCTGAACAGCAAAAGGAAATGGTGGCGTCGCTCGCCGAGCGCGCCGACAAGGTGCGCAGCAAGATGGTGGATTCCAGCGTGGACAATATGCTGGTCATCACCAATGACGGGCGAAAGCTGGCTCTGGATCAGCGGCTCATGAACCCGTTGTTGCCCGACAGCGAGACCGGCAAATGCGCCGCTTGTGCCCGGAATGTCTATGAGATATGGGAGCGCACAAAGGAGGCGCGTTCCACACAGATGGTCTTCTGCGACCTCTCCACCCCGCACGGAGACGGCAACTTCAATGTCTACGATGACATCCGCGCGAAGTTGGAGG
>CAZNCH010000126.1:0-4256 GCA_964571555.1 uncultured Lachnospiraceae bacterium
CTCGGCGGCTCCACTTATTCGATTGATGCGACTGTGGAAGCGCCCTCCGATTACTTCATCGGTACGGAAGCGACGATCATCTTGCTCGACCTCACCAACGCAGAGGTCGGCAGATATACGACGAATCTCTTCCCTTACCAGCTGAGGCAGTCCGGTATCTCTACGGATATGGGCTTTGTGATGATCCGGTACACCGGCATCGACAGTCAGGAGCATGAGCAGACCAAAGCGGTTTCCTTTAAACAAGAGTAATATGCAGGGAAGAATCGTGAAAGGAATTGCAGGCTTCTATTATGTTTATGTTGCGGGCGTGGGCACTTTGGAGTGCAAGGCAAAGGGAATCTTCCGCAAGGATAAGCGAAAGCCGTTGGTGGGCGACTATGTTGCGCTCCAATTATTAAACGAGCAGGAGATGGAAGGCAGCATCACGGAGATCATGCCGCGCAGCAACGAACTGATCCGTCCGCAGGTGGCAAATGTCGACCAGACACTGCTCATTTTTGCGCTCATCTCTCCGCTGCCGAATTTCCTTTTATTGGACAAGCTGCTGTTGCAGTATATGCAGCAGGAGATCCCGATCCTCTTATGCTTCAACAAAGAGGATCTCGTTACGGATGAGGAAGTGAAGCGCGTGCTTGCCGTCTATGAAAAGTGCGGGGCGAAAATCCTCACCGCCAGCGCGAAGGACGGAGAGGGCATCGATGAATTAAAGGCTCTGGTGCACGGCAAAACAACGACGGTTGCGGGTCCTTCCGGCGTCGGAAAATCTTCCATTGTGAACTGTCTGCAAAGCGCGACCACCATGGAGATCGGCGAAATCTCAAGAAAGTTGGAGCGCGGCAAGCACACGACCAGACATTCCGAGATCATCCCGATTGCCGCGGATACCTATATTGTGGATACGCCGGGCTTCACATCCTATGATGTGACCGGTCTGGCGTGCGAGGATCTGGCGAATTATTATCCGGAGTTCTATCCCTATACGGACTGTCGCTTTCAGCCCTGTTCCCACACGCATGAACCTGATTGCACTGTGAAAATCGCGCTGCGGCGGGGGCTCATCAACGGAGAACGATATGAGAATTACGTTTCGCTTTATACGGAATTAAAGGAGAAAAATAAATGTATCTATTAGCACCATCGATTCTGGCAGCGGACTTTACCTGTCTGGGCGACCAGATGCGCGCAGCGGACGAAGCGGGCGCGGACTATTTTCACATTGACGTCATGGACGGGAACTTCGTTCCGAATATTTCTTTTGGTATCCCCGTGATCGCTTCCGCACGAAAGGTGACAGGCAAGCCTTTCGACGTCCATTTGATGATCGAGCGTCCGGAACGTTATATCCGTGATTTTTACGATGCGGGTGCGAACCTCATCACCTTTCATCATGAGGGCTGCGCCAATGTCGGAGATACGATTGACAAGATTCACCGCTACGGCATGAAGGCGGGCGTATCCATTAAGCCGAACACCGGCGTTTCCGCGCTCAAGCCCTATCTTACCAGCGCGGACATGTTCCTCATCATGACGGTGGAACCGGGTTTCGGCGGTCAGGAATATATGGAACGGTGTACTGATAAGATTAAAGAACTGCGGAGCTTGCTCGACGAAAAGGATTGCCGCGCCGATATTCAGGTGGACGGCGGCATCACCAGAAACAACATCGAAAAGGTCATGGCAGCGGGCGCGAATGTCTTCGTCATGGGTTCCGCGATTTTTAATGGCGATATTGCAGAGAATGTGAAGTATTTCAAATCTGTGTTCGAAAACCATGTGCGCGCGAAAGAGAGGTTGACATAATATGAAGAACTATATCAGAATCGCCAGACCGGATCACTGGGTCAAAAACGCTTTCATCCTGCCGGGGATCGCAATTGCACTTCTGCTGACGAACGATGTCTTCTCCATGGAGACTGTGTGGAAGTTCGTTGCGGGCTTTCTGGCAACCTGCTTCATCGCATCCGCCAACTATGTGATCAATGAGTGGCTGGATGCGGAATTCGATCAGTTTCATCCGACGAAGAAATATCGTCCGGTGGTATCCGAGAACATGAAATTCTCTCTGGTGATGCTGGAGTATTTCCTCTGCATTGCAATCGGAATCGGGTTGTCCTTGCTCGTGAACCTGCCGTTTCTTCTGATGGAAGTCTGGCTCCTTGTCATGGGGATTCTCTACAATGTGAAGCCGATTCGCACGAAGGACATTCCTTATCTTGACGTCCTCTCGGAGTCCGTCAACAATATGATCCGTCTGCTGTTGGGCTGGTTCATTATCACCGACGCCTTTCAACCGCCCAGTTCCATTCTGATCGGTTACTGGTTCGCCGGCGCTTTCCTGATGGCGACCAAGCGGTTCGCGGAATACCGCATGATCGGTGATCCGCAGCTGGCGGGGCAATATCGCAAATCGTTCCGGGCTTATACGGAGCAGTCGCTCCTGATTTCCACCTTTTTCTACGCGCTGACGGCAACGTTTTTCATCGGTGTGTTTATGATCAAATACCGGATGGAATACCTGATTGCAATGCCGTTTGTCTTCGGACTCTTCTGTTTCTATCTTGCCATTGCATTCAAGCCGGATTCCGCCGCACAGAAACCGGAGAAGCTGTACCGTGAGAAGAAACTGCTGCTCTATATGGCGCTTCTTCTGGCGGTGCTTCTTGTCCTGACCTTTGTCGATATTCCCGCGCTGAATTATTGGGTGGATCCGTTCCTGCTCAAGATTTAAGCGTAAGAGGGGCGTTATTGTTTCGGAATGGAATCCATGCACTGCCAACGGGCATTGGAAGCGGAAGAAAGATATGAGCAGACAAAAGGACTTCCCTGTTTTCTTCGAGAACGGAAAGGCAATGACAACTTATCGGGCGGTGGTGTTTGACATGGACGGCACCCTGTATCACCAGAAGCGGCTGCGGTTGATCATGGCGCTGCGGCTTTGCGCTTTCTACCTGCTTCGTCCGTGGCGGTGGAAGGAACTGCTCGCGCTGAAATGCTTCCGTGAAGTGCGCGACCGCTGGGACGAAATCGTCTGTCAGGAGACCGGGTTCGTCGGCGACGGTTCCGGTTCGAAGGATCCCGCGGATGCTTCCGGTTTCCGTCCGATTGCGCTTAACCGCGCGCAATACGCTTATGTTGCCGCGAAGACGCAGGTCAGTACGGATACGGTGGCGGAAGTTGTCAGACGCTGGATCTATGAGAATCCGCTTTCGGCGCTGCGGAAATGCCGCAGAGAAGAGATTGCGGCGCAGATCACTGCGCTTCGTGCAAACGGCATGCCCGTTTATCTGCTCTCGGACTATCCCGTGCGTGAGAAACTGAAAGCGTTGGCGCTTACAGCGGATGCGGCGTATTCACCGGAGGAAGACGGACGCCTGACGGAACTGAAGCCCTCGCCCATGGGACTGAACCTGATTCTGGAAGATCACGCGTTGCAGCCCTCTGAGGTGTTGATGGTCGGCGATCGGGACGAAAAGGACGGTGAGGCGGCAAGGCGCGCCGGAGTGGATTATCTGATCGTTTGATGCTATTTGCATTTATTTTTATCATAGTGCATTTGTTTTGAAAAGCGTTTCTGTCGGGAAACGCTTTTTTGCGGTTTGTTTTTGTGCTGTATTCATGACAGACACCCGTTTTGTATTTACACGCTGGGTGATATAATATAACTGTATTTTGAATTATCTTTCTTATTCTGGTAGTGGGAACAATGCAAACTGTAAGGTTTTGATTCGTTCTGATCGTCTTTTCTCCCGTTGGGGACGGGAGCCGGTTCAAGGCGCCGGGGCTGTGCAGGAGGTCTGATCGATGCGGGAAGCATAGAAGGCAGAGGGGACGCAGGGCATGATCGGAAGACAGGCATGGCGTTAAAGATGCGACGAATCCGGAATTGACATGGAAGAGAAGCAATGATAAGGTTGCCCGGATTGAGATCGGAGAAGACGGCATCCCCACCGTGCATGCCGTGAGTTCCGGTACGGTGCGAATCAGCGCCACTGCCACGGATGGCAGCAAGAAGTCCGCTTCCTGTATCGTCAATGTGGTGACAAACGCAGAGAACATCAAAATTGACCAGGACGAAGCAACGATTGCGCTCGGCAAGACGAAAACCTTAAAGGCGGACTTTATAGATACCGAGGGCACCCCGATGCAGCCCACGAATCAGCTGCTCTACTGGTTCAGTTTGGATGCGACGGTGGCAACGGTGACGCCAAAAGGCGTGGTCACCTTGAAGCAGGATGTAACCATCGAAAACGGCA
>CAZNCH010000127.1:0-4238 GCA_964571555.1 uncultured Lachnospiraceae bacterium
ATTCATGGTACAATTTTTAGCTTAGATACTGCGCCGTGAATAATCTGGGATTAATTATGCTCCGACAAAAATCGTTCAAAGCACTTCAATGCACTTCTTACTGAATTATGTAATTTTGCTCCAAGATGAGCTTTTATGCCACCCTCTTCATAATCAGGAAGCAAGCTCGATATCTTTGCTGCAAGTCCATACCAATCTGTATTTTCCCATTCACATACAGCGTCTATACGCTTGCTATAATCATACACCGTACTTGGCAATCCACTTGGAGTGTATTCCTTATAACCTTTGCTAATTAAATATTGTTCAAATTCTTTTTTCATCTACTAACCACTCCTTAGTATTTCAATTCTCCAGATTTAATACGCTCCAATGTCTCTATGGCATTTTCTCTTGCTTCTGGAATGTCCATTTTTCGATTATTTGAATCAATAACATACTGCAATGCATCTTCCACCATTCCAGATTCAATAATTCGAATAACCGCATTTACACGATTTCTTGTTCTGTCAATCTTACAGTTTTCATCCCATGCAAAATATTCTTTATGAAAACTCTCAATAAAAGATGTCTTTGTTTCAGGATTTTCCCATTCCTTACGACGCATTATCATTTCAAGCATAAACGCCCCAACGAAATAGGAAGTCGCTTTTCTGCAAACATCCTTCAACTCAAAATAATCTTTTATCTTTTTGCTCTCATATTCATACATAACCTTCACTTCCTTTCCTTAAGATAAGGAAAATATATCATAGGAGTGCGTGATTGTATTTAACTGTGGACATATAGCTGCAACAATTTTAATCCTATTATTGCACCGACATACCCTCATCTCCGTAATATAAATCTAAATTAATACAGGTGTCTTCGATTGCACTTTTTAACATCTCATCAATTATAGCCTCATCGTCATGATATAAGGTTACACATCCCTTTGTCTCTTCCTCCTCCGTATCTGCATCTGGGTAGCAAAGCAAGACAAAAGATAACATCATTGAACTATAGGACTTAATAATATATTTAATCTCTTTTTTCCAACCGCTTTCTTTTTGTAAAACAATCATCTTTTGGTCTTTAGCATAATATGTTCCACATTCCATTGTATCACCTATATTCCTAATAAGTACCATGCATCTTTGTACTGTGCTTGTTCTTCCTCATCAACAAACTCGAATGTACGCATCGGTGTTTCATTTCTCTTTTGTCCCTGTTTCCCCGGCGTATTTATCCACTCATCATAATCTTGCCATACACGATATGCCACATATGCTGACGCAGAAGTTCAAGAGTGCTGGGTCTTGCCTTCTCCACAATCTCCTTGGTGAACTTAGCCTTTTTCTCAGGTGCATTGAATACTTTCTTCACAGCAGCAACCACCTTGTTCTTGACATCACGGATGAATGTCTGGAGATGACTCATCTGGGTAACAGCAAAAGCTCTGTACTCCTTCGGAGCATTTCTCTCATCTGAGGCAAGCCACTTCTTGTAATCCTCAATTCGAGAAATATCTTCTTCCCTGGTCTTGTCGGCAATCTCATCAATGAGTGTTTCGCAAGCCTTATCATAGGCGATATCAGAAACCTCTTTGAGAAGTCCTTCGACATCATCGATCTTCATCTCCAGCTTTTCATTGATAGCTGTGAGTCTCTCGTTTTCACGAAGAGCCTCAGTGTAAAGATCATCAATGGTATCGAATTTCTCCTGAAGATCCTTGTAATCAGCATTGAGTTTTTCAATGATATACTCCTGCTTTTCCAAGTACTTCTTACCACCATAGACAGGTTCTTCTTCAATCTCGATGCCATGCTTCTTGCAGATCTCTATAAAAAGCTTTCTGCATTCCGCATCATAACTCATCTTACGATTGTTGTATTTGCCTTCCTTCTTCGAAGGATCAGGAAGTTCAAAACCAAGCTCCTTAAGAGCCTGTTCCTGTTTCGGCTGACGCTCACCATACTTGTTGATCACATCAAAAACATGACGCTCATGGATGTGCGGTGTACTCTCATCAAGGTGAAGTGCCCAGTTCAAAACATGGACATGCTCTCCATATCTCTCCGAGATCGTGTTGAAAAATTCAAAGGCTACATCCATAAGGACATTGACATCAACAGTGCCATCTATGTTACCGATCTGATAGATAGTTTCCTCAGGACAGGTCTTGTTGCTTGTCCGAAGGTCATCCATTGTACGGCAACGCTCCTTATGTCTGGCAGCTATGTTTCTGGCATTCTGTCCCTCAAGGTAATCCTTATACAGAAGACCATAGACCGCTGTCTCAACCTCTGTGAAAGAGTGCCAGTTCTCATCCCTGTCCTTGTGCTGAACAAGTTCCCTGTCAACACAATTCCAATAGACGTTGTACTGTGTTTTTTCTGAGTCGATGTCCTCAGCTTTATCAACATCGAACTCTCTATCGTTGTGCTTGGGATTATAACTTCCGTTCTTCCCAGCCCTGCCATTGTGACGTGATGCTCTCATAAAATAATTCTCCTTTGCTCATAGAATTTTGTTGAATAGTTGCAAGCCGCGGGTTCCGTTTTCGAAGCCATGAAACTGGCTAAGTGACAAAAAATACCCAGTACGATATGTCGCAAGCGAACACATCTACTGGGCGGGGTTTCACCCTCGACCTGACAAAGGGACGCTGTCCCCTTGACCCCATTTTGTGAAAATGCGTGCACTCATTTTCACAAGCAAAGAGGATGCTCCTCTCTGCACTCTGCTCCAGAGCAAAGAAAAAGAGATTATCTCCAAACGGGATAATCTCCTTTTCTTCGTTCTGGTATTTTTGCAAAATTCCTCAGCGGAATTTTATGCAAAAAGAAAGACAGTGAATTTCTCCACTGTCTTTCAGTTCACCAAGTCCTTCACATAAGCCAACAAAGTCATCGCACTATAGCGTATCCATCATCAGCATTAAATCCTATGGTATCGGCAACTTTTTCTGTTAACTTGTCGTAAACAACAATATTTACTCCATTTGTAACTTTCTTATAATTTACGTTGTCTATAATAATCTCATTCGACCAATTACCATTTTCATCTGAGCTTCTTCGCAAATGGAAATCATGCGGATCTGTCCTCCTAAAAAACTCCCCATCATCCATAGTTGTATTCCAAGATCCATCACTACTTATGAACCAAATTCCATTTGTTCCATCCATCGGGATTCCATATTTGTCAAAAAGATTAGTAAATGTAGCGTCTGCTGTATTGCATGTTCCATCCACTGATATGAAAATCCAGTAATTGTCATTTTGTAGTTTTTCAGTTATGGCTGCTAAGTCTGTACTTTCAAGCAGTTCCTGATCATAAATCATCTGTCTGATAAACTGAGCATTTTCTTCCCACGAAGAATACTCAGGTTCACCTCTGTGATCTGGAAGGTCATAATTTTCAACAAGGTACTTACCAATATATTTTGAAAACTTCTGATTTCCTCTGTAATTGAGATGCTCAACATCTCCAGCATCCACGCTCCAATCCATACCTATTTCATCATTATTCAAATTGCAGTTAAAAAACGGAACACCATATTCAGCTGCAATATCTGAAGCTGTGTTAAACATTTTTTGTTCACCTTCATTTATACCTGCATAAGGGGAAATTATGACAACTATAGGAATGTCTTTCTCTTTAGCTAGCTCAATGGTCGCTCTATAGTATTTTTCTGTTTTTTCGAAAAGATCTGCTCTTTCTTCAACACCTCTTACATCTATGCTTTCCAATGGTGTTGTGACCATATTGCATCCAAACCCCTTCCAATCCTCATAAAGCGGATTGCCTTGATTTTTAACAAAGTCTGCTCTGGACAATTTCTTATATCTCGTATGATATTGGCTATACTCTAAGAAAAACTCTCTCCAACGTTCTTGCGGAGAACTAACCTTTAGTGATTCCACCTTATCTGGCGACCATTTCAATCCATAATTGTTCTTTATGATTCTGCTATCATCAATAAATTCACTTGAAAAAACTGTACAGTACCCTTCAAGAACTATTAATTCTGGTGTCTGAGTTTTTAATGCCTCCTTAAGATAATAATACGTGTTCCACATAGGCTGGACGGATCCAGCAAATATAAAAGATGATAATCCATATTCATCCCACAAAGTACCTGTGTTAAAATCCTCAAAGGCATGACTACTGCCTAAAATCAAAACATCTACCGTATTATCTTCCAATTCATAGAACTTTGTAACATCATATATGCCATCTCCATACTTCACCTTAAA
>CAZNCH010000128.1:0-4213 GCA_964571555.1 uncultured Lachnospiraceae bacterium
TAAAAACATCTTTTCCATAATTTATATTTCCTTTCTTTTCGTTAAATTTCTTTTGCCGTTTCCCTTTGACACTTTCCTGACGGGTAACCTCTGGGGTCTTTAGCCATTTAGACTGTTTTGGACTGCGCCGTTTTCGCTCCCTCCATACGCTCGCTTTCGGTCTTGGCATACTTTTCCGGAGTAATATCCATGTCTCAGACGATCATTCAATTGCTATTAAACATATTTGTTTAAGTTGCATGGTTATAATACTAAACATTTATGTTTAAGTCAAGCGAATAATTAAACTTTTTTGTTTAGTTTGTTCTTGATTGTTTTAAATAAATATGTTAAGATTTGTTTAACATATAGCGAAAGGGGCACTAACAATGGCAATAGGAGAGAGAATTCACTTTTTTCGTAACAAAAGAGGAATGACACAAAAATATGTAGGTTCACAAATCGGTTTTGATGAAAAGTCTGCGGATGTCCGTATGGCTCAATATGAAAGCGAAACAAGAGTCCCAAAAGACAACCTTATTCAAGCTTTGGCAACTACTTTTGATGTAGCTCCAGAAGCTCTTAAGGTTCCTGATATCGATTCCAATATTGGCTTGATGCATACTTTGTTTACACTTGAAGACCGTTATGGTCTCAAAATAGAAGCATCTGAAGATGGACAGCCTAGAATATACTTAGACTTAAGAAATCACCCAGACAGCAATCAGTTATATGACATGCTGCTTGATTGGATGGATAAAGCAGTTGCTTTAGAAGCAAAGCAGATATCTCAAGATGAATATGATCAGTGGAGATACCACTATCCAACTCCGGGCGAAACTACTCACACCAATTTTGCCAAGGTCATTCCACAGGAGTTAAGTGATTATCTTCTTTCCGAAGATAAAAAGAATAAGTAATACACCTTTGAATTGCTTCAAGTGGCTTACTCATAAGGACAAAAGAAAAAAGGCCTTACCCTCTAATTTTCATTAGATAGGTAAGACCTTTTATAGTCTTATCTGAAACCATACTTGCTAACCACTTGTAATACTTTTCAATAATACAATTTTAGCAAGTGTTATCATTTTGTTATCAAATCGTATCTCGAAAGTCTCAGAACCCGCATAAATACGGCATTCTCCAAACCTCGTTAATTATTCAAACTCAATCGTTGCGACCGGTTTCTCGCTGATGTCCCAGAGGACGCGATTGACGCCGGGGATTTGAACAATTCTGTCTCGCATGGTGCAAAGCGTCGCAAACGGGATCTCCGGTACGGTCACCAGCACGGCGTCCGTCGTGTTGACGGCACGGATGACAACCGCCCAGCCCATATAACGCTTGCCGACGCCGTCTTCATACTTGATGCCGGTGGACTGCATATCGGGAATGGCGCAGAAATACTGCCAGGGCGTTTCCGGCAACTTCTCGATCTCTTCACAGACAATCGCATCTGCCTCTCTGAGCGCCTCGAGACGGTCTCTGGTGATTGCGCCGACGCAGCGAACGCCGAGTCCCGGTCCCGGAAAAGGCTGACGATACACCATGTTGTCGGGAAGACCGAGCGCCTTGCCGACCATACGCACCTCATCCTTATATAACAACTTCACCGGCTCCACCAGTTCAAAATTCAGATCCTTCGGCAAGCCCCCGACATTGTGATGCGCCTTGACGCCGTCGGATTCCAGAATGTCGGGATAAATCGTTCCCTGCGCCAGATACTCAATTCCTTCCTGCTTTGCGGCTTCCTCCGCGAACACATTGATGAATTCGGCGCCGATGATCATACGCTTTGTCTCGGGATCCGAAACGCCGTCCAATTGATTCAGGAAGCGATCCGCCGCATCCACATACACGAGGTTCGCATCCATCTGATTACGGAAAATTTCGATCACCTGCTCCGGCTCACCTTTTCTGAGCAGCCCATGGTTGACATGAACACATACCAGATTCCTGCCGATCGCCTTGATCAGCAGCGCCGCAACCACAGAAGAATCCACGCCTCCGGACAATGCCAGAAGAACCTTCTTCTTGCCGATCCGAGTTCTCAACTCCTGCAACTGCGCTTCAATAAATGCATTTGCCAATGCTTCCGTTGTGATTCTCTCCATGGAATCAGGTCTCTTATTGTTTTCCATAATTACCTCTTTCTGATCCTTGTTTCGTTCCGACCGACACCGCAGCCATATAGGAAAGCGTGATTTTCATCACGCCTTCTGTTTCTTCCGTGGCATTTCGACAGTCCGATCTGTCGCGCCGATAACGTTTACCCTATTCATTTTGATATTCGGACAGTTATTTGTCAACGAAAAAATTTTTCATCCCCCTACACAAATCTTCGGATCGTGATGATCGTTCGATAATAAGCGCTGCTGTATTTGATGCCGGTCGCAGCTGTAGATGCATGTACGATCATACCGTTTCCGATATAAAGACCGACGTGACCGCCGTAATAAATCACATCCCCGGGCTGCATATCGGAAGCGCCGACCTCACGCCCCGCCGTTGCCTGCGCGTATGAACTCCGCGGCAGCGAAATTCCGAAGTGCGCATAGACACTGCCGGTGAAGCCCGAGCAGTCGCAGCCCTTTGTCAGCGACGTACCGCCCGCGACATAGGGATTCCCGACAAACTGACAGGCATAATCCGCAATCTCCCGTCCTTTGCCCGACCCTCCGGAAGCAGAGCCTTCGGTTTTCGGTTCTTCTTTCGTCTTTTCTGACGAATCCTCAACCGCGATCGCTTCCTCGCCGCCACCATCCGAAGCGTCGGCTTCCGCCTTTCGTTTTTTCTCTTCCTGCAGTTTCTTGAGTTTCGCCTCCTGCTCCGCTTTCCGCTTTGCCTCGGCAGCCGCCTTCTTCCGCGCCGCTTCCACCGCTTCCAGTTGCTTGATCACATCGGCTTGTTTCTTGATCTCCGCCTGGTATTCCTTTGCCTTCTTCTTCGCCGCGCTCAACTTTGCATCGAAGTTCTCCACACTTCGCTTCTTTTCTTCCATCAGCATCGCGAGTTGCTCCGACTGCTCTTCCAGATCCTTCTCGACCTCTTCGATCTCCGCCTTCTCTTCTTCGAGCGTCGTCTTCGCATCGAAGACGTCCTGCTTTGTCTGCTGATATTCGATCAGAAGTTTTCTGTCATAATCATACAGTTTCTCGACATATTCCACTTTATTCAGAAGTTCCGCCATCCCTTTTGATTGCAGGAACAACTGCACGTAGGTCGCATCTCCTTTTTCGTACATGAATTTAATACGAAGATTCATCGCTTCATGCTGAGCTTCTTCCCTTGCAATCGCCGCTTCGTATTCGTTCTCCGCCTGTGCTATCGCTTCCTCTTTCGCAGCGATATCCCCTTTCAGGATTTCTACGGTCGCCAAAAGATCGACCAGCTGGTGATCGATTTCCTCGATTTCGGCTTCCGCTTCTTCGATGCCTTCCTCGAGTCCCTCGATATCTTCCTGCACGTCGGACAGTTTCTGTTCGGTTTCCTTTTTCTGCTGTTTTGCATCCGAAATGGTAGCCGCACAAACCCGGATCACAGGCAGCACGCCAAGCATGAATGCCATCAGAATACAGACTACCCTCTTATACATTATTTACTCCCTAAAACGCAAAAGACAGATCCACCCCTCTGCGGATCTGTCTCTATTATACGCATTTTGACCGAATTATTCAACCACGGATTACAGTTCGCAGTTGTTCACGGTTCTCGGGAACGGGATGACGTCACGAATGTTGCTCATACCCGTCAGATACATGACGCATCTCTCAAAGCCCAGTCCAAAGCCCGCATGTCTGGCGGTTCCGTACTTACGAAGGTCAAGATAGAACGCATAATCTTCTTTCTTCAGTCCCATCTCCTCGATTCGCGCAAGCAGAACATCATAATCACCCTCTCTCTGCGAACCGCCGATGATCTCACCGATGCCGGGCACCAGGCAATCCATCGCGGCAACCGTCTTGCCGTCTTCATTCAGTTTCATATAGAACGCCTTGATCTCCTTCGGATAATCCGTGACGAAAACCGGCTTCTTGAAGACCTGCTCGGTCAGATACCTCTCATGTTCCGTCTGCAAATCGCAGCCCCAGAACACCTGATAATCAAAGTTCTCATTGTTTTTCATCAGGATATCCACAGCCTCGGTATAGGTCACGTGACCGAACTCGGAATTCATGACATGCATCAGACGCTCAATCAGCCCCTTGTCCACGAAATTGTTAAAAAACTGCAT
>CAZNCH010000129.1:0-4204 GCA_964571555.1 uncultured Lachnospiraceae bacterium
AATGTCTATTATGTCTTAATGACACGTGGAATTAAAGGAACATATCTTTATGTGTGTGATCATGACTTAAGAGAATATTTGAGTCAGTATATAGAAATGGAGTAAACATGAAACAAGAAACAATAGATAGAATTAGGAAATTCACAGAGGATCGTGATTGGGATCAATTCCATTCACCAGCAAATTTGGCAAAATCAATTGTCATTGAAACTGCAGAATTATTGGAGTGTTTTCAATGGTCGGATGAAGAGTATGACTTGCAGCATATTAAAGAAGAGTTAGCGGATGTCATGGTATATAGTCAAAATCTGTTGGATAAGCTAGGCCTTGATGCAGACGATATTGTGAACATGAAGATGGCACAGAATGAGGCAAAGTATCCTGTTGAAAAGGCAAAGGGGAAATCGGATAAATACGATCAGTTATAGGGGAAATGAAAATGGGAATTCAATTACCTGAATCAGAAAAACTTAATATAGAAGATCTACAGCGCATCTTTGATGACAAATCAGAGTGCTATAAACTCTTTTGGTTTAAAGCAATTCTGAAGAAGGTGAAGGACGGTAAGCAGAATATTACCTATAATGAGCTTATTTGTCATATGATGGCAGATGCCTATTTCATGGTTAATGAATATCATCTAAATTTAGGACCCAATGACAGTTTGGAACGGATTGTAAGGATTATTGCTGAACAGACTAAAATGAAACCTTCAGAGAAGATAGATAAGATATATGAAATGCTCTTGGATTATCGCCATAAGGACATTACTAAATTGCGAAGCAATCTGATTAATGATGTGCCATATTGCATTCAATCTTGTTTCTTGCATGATACGACTTTATCAAAGATTTCTTCAAGAAAAGAAGAACGGATTCATGAACTGAATCAACAACGTAGACTGTTATATTATTATAGTGCCTATATGCAATATGACACTGAGATTATGCTGGAAGATGATTGGTTCAAGTATCTTTCCGAAAACAGGGAGATTCTTGAAGGATGGGTACAGTATAATCTTATTGAATATTTACAACGTCGTAATCCGACTATACCAGGTATTCCTAACAAGATCATGCCTCCCCAAAAGCGTAATCTCAAGCAAGCAAAAGTTTTCTGGAAGGCGGTTACTTCTAGAACTGAAATAAAGGATTGCTATACCGGAAAAATTCTGAATCAAGAAGGCTTTGAGTCTTTTGGTAAATTGGAAATTGATCATTTTATTCCGTGGGCCTTTATTGCAAGTGATGAGATATGGAATCTTACTCCGACTTTTAAAAAAGTAAATTTGGATAAGAGCAATAATTTGCCAGACTTGAATGTGGATTTGAAATTGATGGCGCATCAGCATCATGTTGCGATTGGACTAGCAGAAGAGAATAAGCAGATTAAGAAATTATTAGATTCATTTTTAAACTATAATCTTAATGACACAACTACAAGGGTTGAATTGTATACAATGAATATTGGAGAAGATGAGTACAAAGAAGGTATTTTTAGAATATTAGAGCCTCTTTTTATGTCTGCACAGAATGCAGGATATAAGAAATGGGTTAATAGATGGGGAGCGTAAAGATGGGAAAACTTGTTAGAGATAAGATTCCGGAAATTATCAAAGAGGATGGAAAGACACCTATTACAAGAATTTTGGATGACGAAGAATACTTAGACGAACTTGATATTAAACTAAGTGAGGAAGTTCAGGAGTATCAGGCAGATAAGTCAATTGAAGAAATGGCAGATGTATTAGAGGTGTTATTGGCAATTTGCGAAGCAAGGGGACATTCAATAGATGAATTAATACAAGTTCGAAATAGAAAGAGAGATAAACGGGGTGCTTTTAAGGAAAAGATTTACTGGGAAGGTAATCGTTAGATATGAGGAGGGGATGTCTTGAAAAATGAAACAATGAAAGAATTAAGACAAGGTTTTGAAACAGCCTATATTAATGGAGCACTTGCTTCAAATCTTGAGTATAAACCAAGTTTCGTGTCAAATAATCCAGAAGAGGGAAAAAAGGTTATATCTTCCATTGAAGAAGAATTACTAAGATGTGAGAAATTTCAGATCAGTGTGGCTTTCATAACAATGGGAGGAATCACACCTCTTTTACAGACATTGAAGGAACTGGAACGAAAAGGAATTCCGGGTGAAATCCTAACAACCAATTATTTGGATTTCAGTGAACCCAGAGCATTAGCGAAGCTGAATGAGCTTAGTAATATCACTTTGAAAATGTATGATGTGGAAGCTGCAGATAATGGATTCCATACAAAAGGATACATTTTCAAGAAAGAAGAGGTCTATCGGATTATCCTTGGTAGTTCCAATATGACAAGTGCTGCGCTTACAAGCAATATTGAGTGGAATACGAAAATTATATCTACTGAACAGGGAGAAGTCGCAAGTGAAATTGTAAAAGAATTCAATGACCTTTGGTGCTCAAGGTATGCCTTAGATTTCGAAATGTTCTTTGAAATTTACAAAGCACGATATGAAATAATCAAGCATCAGCGTGAAGAAGCAAAAAAGGATGCGATTCCTTCTTTTGAAAAATATACTTTAAAACCTAATTCAATGCAGGAAGAGTTTATAGTTAATCTTCGAAGCATAATTGAAAGAGGTGAAGAAAGAGCTTTATTGATTTCGGCTACAGGAACAGGAAAAACATATGCATCTGCATTTGCAATGCGGGAATTAGGATTTAAAAGAGTTTTATTTATTGTTCATAGAGCCCAATTGGCGAAGCAGGCGAAGAAATCATTCGAGAGAGTATTTAACAATTCTGTTTCAATGGGAATTGTAGGAGACGGAAAACACGAATATGATTGTGACTTTGTATTTGCAATGGTTGAGACACTAAATAGGGATGAGCATTTGTTCCTATATGAGAAGGATGCTTTTGACTGTATTATCTTGGATGAGGCACATCATAGTCCAGCGAATACATATCAGAAAGTCATGGAGTATTTCAAACCAAAGTTATTTTTGGGCATGACAGCGACTCCAGATAAGCGAGATGATCATATTGCAGGTCGAAATGTTTATGAACTTTTTCATCATCAAATAGCACATGAAATTCGTTTACAGAAAGCGATGGAAGATAACTTGTTATGTCCATTCCACTATTTTGGAATCAGCGACATTGCACTGGTGGATAATAAAGTTTTCAGAAGCAGGACTCTTACAGAGAAGGATTTTAATCAACTTACAAGTGAAGAACGCGTGGATCATGTGATTGAACAAGCACAGTATTATGGATACAGCGGAGATCGAGTTAAAGGACTGATTTTCTGTAGTAGAAATAAAGAATGTGAGACATTATCCCAGATGTTTAATGAGCGAGGCTATAGAACACTTGCGCTTAGAAATGAGACACCGCAGCGGCTTAGAGAAACTGCGTTTGAACGCTTAGCAATGAAGGAAGAAGATGCAACTGATGAGTTACAACCTTTAGATTATATTTTTTCGGTAGACATTTTAAACGAAGGCATTGATATTGTTGAGGTTAATCAGGTTATTATGTTGCGTCCTACACAATCTCCGATTGTTTTTATACAACAATTAGGAAGAGGATTGCGTAAAGCTGATGGTAAGGAGTATGTTGTTATTCTGGATTTCATTGGTAATTACGACAATAACTTTATGATTCCTGTGGCACTGTCAGGAGATCGTACTTACCATGCTGATGTAATTAGAAAATACGTTATTAGTGGAAATAGCACGATTCCTGGAGCATCTACTATTCATTTTGATGAAATATCAAAAGACAAGATTTTCCATGCAATTGATTGTATCAAGCCAAGCACATTTAAGGAACTGATAAAGGAAGGATATATTAATCTTAAAAACAGACTTGGAAGACGTCCAATGCTCATCGACTTTTATGAAAACTATGAAATAGATCCACTTGTAATAATTAGAGAGTACAAAACTTACTATTCATTTGTAGAGCAGATGGAAAAAACAGATAAATTGTTTCATCTAACAGACCAAGAAAAATTGACTCTCGAGTATTTATCAAAAACAATATTGAGTGGTGTAAGACCAGATGAATTAGAAATTTTGAGATTGTTTTTGGAGAAGAATCGTATTACTTATTCAGAAGTAATTAATAATTGCAAAGAACGTTATGGTTATGAGATAACAAATCAGAAGATTGATGCTGCTTGTGATGTCCTTAAAGGAGAATTTGTTACTAATA
>CAZNCH010000130.1:0-4100 GCA_964571555.1 uncultured Lachnospiraceae bacterium
CTGGCTGATAGCAGATCCTGGTAATGATGAAAGCATAATTCTGCGAAGAGAATTGCCGAGCGTCGTACCATATCCTCTCTCAAGGGGCTCCACAACGAACTTGCCGTATTTCTTATCATCTGAGACTTCAACGATCTCAATCTTCGGTTTTTCAAAATCAAACATGCAAAGTCCTCCTTTATGTGTACCGTTTTGAAGTAAAAAGGGTCATTATTTGGAATACAACTCGACAATCAACATTTCGTCAACCGGTACATCAATCTCCTCACGTGTGGGAAGAGACTTCACTGTTCCCTTTAAGTTCTCCTGGTCAACTTCCAGCCATGCGGGAATCAGTCTTGCGCCCGTTGCTTCAAGAATGTTCTTATATCTTACCGAATCTTTGCATTTCTCTCTGATTTCGATTACATCGCCTGCTTTTACCAGATAGGAAGGGATGTTCACCACCTTGCCGTTCACGCTGACCTGTTTGTGGTCAACGATCTGTCTGGCTTCCATACGGGTTCTTGCAAACGTCATTCTGAAAATCACATTATCCAGGCGGGACTCCAGCAGAATCATCAGATTCTCACCGGTCATGCCTTTCATTCTGTCGGCTTTCCTGTAATAATTACGGAAAGGTTTCTCCAGCACGCCGTAAATGAATTTCGCTTTCTGCTTTTCTCTCAACTGAAGACCGTACTCGCTGATCTTTTTGTTTCCTCGATTCAGCGTTCTCTTGGACTTTTTATCAATTCCCAGAAACATCGGCTCCAAGCCGAGGGATCTGCATCTTTTTAAAACAGGGGTTCTGTTTACTGCCATTTCAATCTTCCTCCTAAATTAATCTCGACTAAACTCTTCTGCGCTTCGGCGGACGACATCCGTTATGAGGAACGGGAGTCACGTCGCGAATGCTGACTACTTCAAGCCCTGTTGCCTGCAATGCTCTGATTGCAGCTTCTCTGCCCGAACCGGGACCCTTCACAAAAACGTCAACGGTCTTCAGTCCGTGAGGAAGCGCTGCCTTGGTAGCAGTTTCTGCAGCCATCTGCGCTGCATACGGAGTAGATTTCCTTGAACCTCTAAAGCCCAGACCACCGGCACTTGCCCATGAAAGAGCGTTTCCTTCCGCATCCGTCAATGTAATGATGGTATTATTGAAGGAAGACTGAATATGTGCCTGTCCGTGTTCAACGTTTTTTCTGACACGTTTCTTTGTTACTTTCTTTGCAACTTTTTTTGCCATGTTAAACTAACCTACTTTCTTTTCATACTCAACGAGTTACTAATTGGTTTATTTCTTCTTGCCTGCAACCGTACGCTTCGGTCCCTTACGGGTTCTAGCGTTTGTCTTCGTCTTCTGACCGCGAACGGGAAGTCCTTTTCTATGACGGATTCCTCTGTAGCAGCCGATCTCCTGTAATCTCTTGATATTCAGGGCGGTTTCTCTGCGAAGGTCACCCTCTACCATATATTCCGCTTCGATCACATTGTTGATCTTCTTCTCCTCGTCTGCAGTCAGATCTCTGCAGCGAGTGTCAGGGTTCACCCCTGCCTTTTCCAGAATCTTTGTTGCGGAGGTTCTGCCGATGCCGTAAACATAGGTCAAACCGATCTCCACACGCTTGTCTCTTGGTAAATCCACACCAGAAATACGAGCCATTTTTGTTTCCTCTCTTTCACTAAATAGAACTTGTAGTTATCACGTAGTGAATATACACTTACGCATTGACTGGATCACCGAAGTGATCAACCTTTCCGTATCGCATTGGCATTTGGAACGGATCAGGTCTTGTCCGGTATCAATCACCGGTATCAATCGCAGATGACTCGCCTTTCGTCTATGGACTTGCCGTCGAGTTATCTATCGAATCACAATACTCGTTTGACGGAACAAGTATTGCTTCAGCCGCCGGTTCAGGATTAGCCCTGACGCTGTTTGTGCTTCGGGTTTTCACAGATTACTCTGATTCTGCCTTTGCGCTTGATGATTTTGCACTTTTCACAAATCGGTTTAACAGATGATCTTACTTTCATGTGAAAGCCTCCTTCCTTTCTGCCGCCCTTCAGGGCGCTTATCCTTCCCGCAATTGCCAATATTACGGGAAAATCACGCGAAAACACTCGCTTTCTTCCAAAAATGAGCATTCGCACGTAACGTACATTATAACACCTAATATTTGTAATATCAATAAGATTTTACTTATCTCTCCAAACAATTCTGCCTTTCGACAGGTCGTACGGGGACATTTCCAATGTCACCTTATCACCGGGAAGAATCCTGATAAAGTTCATGCGAAGCTTTCCGCTGATATGCGCCAGCACCTCATGATCGTTTTCAAGCTTTACGCGGAACATCGTATTCGGCAATTTCTCTACTACCGTCCCCTCAATCTCAATGACGTCTGCTTTTGACATGTATTGGTCTCCTTATATGTCTTTTGTTAATGTTAATATTTCGGGTTCTCCATCGGTGATCAGCACCGTGTTCTCGTAGTGCGCGCTCGGAAGTCCGTCTTCGGCAACCACCGTCCAATCATCCGCAAGCCACTCCACCTCATAGTTCCCGAGGTTGATCATGGGCTCGATGGCGAGCGTCATGCCGGCTTTCAGTTTCACGCCTTTAGAACTCTGTTTAAAGTTCGGAATCTGCGGATCCTCGTGCAGTTTCGTCCCGACGCCGTGCCCGACGAGATCCCTGACGATTCCGTATCCGTACTGTGACACGTAGGCGTCGATCGCATTGGAAATATCATGCACATGAAAGCCTTCCTTTGCGTATTTAATTCCTTCGAAGAAAGCCTGCTTCGTCACGGTGAGCAGCTGCTGCACTTCCGGACTGATCGAGCCCACCGCATAGGTTCTGGCGGCGTCGGAATGGTAGCCCTTATAGATCAGACCCGCATCCAGACTGACAATATCGCCGTCCTTTAGAATCCGTTTTCTGCTCGGAATTCCATGCACCACTTCTTCGTTTACGGAAACGCAGATCGAAGCCGGATAACCGTTGTAATTCAGAAAATTCGGAATGCCTTCCTGCTCCCTGATCAGTTTTTCTCCGTACTCGTTGATTTCCATGGTGGAAATACCGGCACGAATCATTTTGCCGAGTTCATGATGAACAATTTCCAGGCGGCGGCAGGATTCGCGCATGAGTTCGATTTCTCTTGCGGATTTAATAACTACTGCCATCTCTATTCACCCAACACCCGAATGATGTCCTCAAATACCACCTGAATATCTCTGGTTCCGTCGACGGTCATAAGCACGCCTCGCTCCTCATAGAACTCAATCAGCGGCTGCGTCATTTCATGGTATACTTTCAGCCTGTTGAGCACGGTTTCCGGCGCATCGTCGTCACGAAGCACCAGTTTGCTTCCGCAGGCGTCGCAGATTCCCTCGACCTTCGGACGCGCATATTCCACATGATAGGTATTGCCGCATTTCGTGCAGGCGCGCCTGCCTCCCATACGTTTCACGATGTTCTCATCCGGAACATCCACATTGATCGCATAATCGATCCGATCGTTTAATTTGGACACTTCGCTCTCAAGCACTTCCGCCTGTGCAATGGTACGGGGGAAACCGTCCAGAACATAGCCGTTTTGACAATCGTCCTTTGCGACTCTGTCTAAGAGCAGCCGCACCGTCAGTTCGTCCGGAACGAGCTTTCCTGCATCCATATAGCCCTTGGCTTCCATACCGAGCGCCGTCTTCTGACTGATATTACTTCTGAAAAGATCTCCGGTCGAAATATGAGGGATCTTGTATTTTTCCGCGATCTTGATTGCCTGTGTGCCTTTTCCGGCTCCCGGAGCCCCAAGCATAATGATTTTCATTTGTTTCCTCCGAAACATAACCGTAGACAAGACCGGAATCCGATCTTGTCTCGGTTATCTGCTTCATTCATTTGATTCTTAAATCAGTCATTTAAGAAACCCTTATAGTTACGAACCAGCATCATAGACTCTACCTGTTTCATGGTCTCCAGAATAACGCCTACAATAATGATCAGGCTGGTGCCGCCGAAAGATACGCTTGCACTGAACAGACCGTTGAAGACGATCGGGATGAGCGCTACGATGATCAGACCGATGGCACCGATCAGAATAATGTAA
>CAZNCH010000131.1:0-4094 GCA_964571555.1 uncultured Lachnospiraceae bacterium
ATGAAGGAAAGTTCTATAAGGTTGGAACTGTGAGGCAGGAAGTAAAGGATACAAAAGTTTGTGAGCAATCAGGGTATCATTACAAACCAACTCCGACCATTATATTAAAGGGAAATTGGCTTCAGGAGTTAGGATTTGAGATTGACACCCCAATTATTGTTAAATGTGAAGATGGAAGATTGATTATTACAAAGTCCAATGAGATATGAGATGATAGATTTACTAAGCGAACTTCTGCGACAATACACGGTCTGCTTGTCAGAGCAGGACGATGCCATTACAGAATTCGATGGCAGCCTGTGGGCGGGATTGGTAGACTTTGTCACAGTCTACAATAAAGAAGATATCCGTGTAACCTTTAAGGATGGAACAGAAATTTGTGCATAGAATAGTAGAGCCGGCTGGAGAGTATCCAGTCGGTTTTTTTGTAAATTCGATTCAGAATGAATGCGGTGATATAATATTTTTTGCAAATAAAAAAAAAAATTAATGAAACCTTTAATCATTTTAGGAATGTCAAGCGTTATTATATATAGAGAGTCACAAGAAAGGAGGCTGGAGCGTGTTAAGTGATGATAAGTTAATAGAACAGATTAAGGCTGGTGATGAACAGGCGGCAGAAGAACTGATTACACGCTATTATGCATCTATACTGCGTTATTGTAGGTGGCATTGCTCCAGCGTGGAAAAAGCCGAAGATTTGACGCAGGAAACATTCTACAAGTTGTTCAAAAATATATCCGGCTATAAAGGAAAAAGAAAATTTAAAGCCTATTTATATACCATTGCAAACAGATTGTGTATTGATGAAAGTCGAAAAATTCCATTTTCCTCATTAGAAGATGAAGAAATATTGATAGATGAGTGTAATGAAATTCTTCGAGTAGAAGATAGGGCAGAGATAGCGTATCTATTAAATGTTTTGTCATCGGAGCAGCGTGAAGCTATTATTTTACGTTTTGGAGAACAGCTTGAGTTTCATGAAATAGCAAAAGTAATGGGGTGTAACATGAGAACTGCACAAAGCAGAGTTAGGAATGGACTTAATATTATGAGGAAGGAGCAACGAAATGGGAGATAGAAATTTAGAGAATAGCTTATACCATTCATTGGGGCAAGAAATAGAGCCAAAGCGATTGGATGAAACCATAAAAGGCTGTACGGAAATTATGAGGGAATATAAATTTTCAAAAGAAGAGCCAAGAACAAGTTTCTTTTACTATTTATCAGATGTGTTTCGATTTGAAGGAATTCCAATATTCATTTTGCAGGCTGTCACTTTATTTGTTGTTTGTCTAATGATTACAAGCGTGGCAGATATTCCTCAGAACATCCCGGTTTTTATGCCTCTATTTGTATTGGCTGTTATGCCTGTGATGTTTAAGAGTCAGTTTTATGGCATGAGTGAAATTGAAGCAGTAACAAGAGCATCCGGAGCACAGATAATGCTTGCAAAATTAGTTTTGGCGGGAGCAGCAAATTTGGTGTGTATTACCATTGTGTTATGTTTAGAAGTATCGTTGCAGAATAGTTATAGTGAACTAGGGCAAATGGTGCTCTATTGTTTAGTGCCTTATTTGGTTTGCATGACAGGTATGCTCAGGCTTGTGCGATTGCAGAGAAAAGAAAGTGTTCCAATGGGTGCTGCTGTGATGATAGGTTCCTGCGTCTGTTGGGCAGTCACATCAAGAGTGATACCGTGGATATATGCCACATCAGCAATTGGATTCTGGTTGATTGCATTTTTTGTGTTTGGAATGTTTTTTTTCAAAGAAGTGTTATTTATTGTGGAGATGAGAAAGGAAGGAAAAATATATGGAATTATCGCTTGACCGCTTAACGAAGCATTATGGAAATAAGATAGCAGTAGATTGTGTGAGTGCAACATTAAAGCCGGGGGTATATGGTCTTTTGGGAGCAAATGGTGCAGGTAAGACAACCCTTATGAGGATGTTATGTGCCATTTTAGAGTCTACTTCGGGAGAAGTGTTATTAAACGGAAAAGAAGTAACTGCAATGGGTGCTGATTATAGAAATGTGTTGGGATATTTGCCACAGGACTTTGGGTATTATCCAAATTATACAGCAATGGAATTTCTGATGTATATTTCTGCATTGAAAGGAATTCCTAAAATAATTGCAATGAAAAGGTCAAAGGAATTGTTAGAAGAAGTAGGATTAAGTCATGTTGCAAACAAGAAAGTAAAGACTTTCTCTGGTGGTATGAAACAGCGAGTGGGGATTGCACAGGCATTATTAAATAATCCGGATATTTTGATTTTTGACGAACCGACTGCGGGTTTAGACCCAAAAGAACGTGTTAGATTCCGTAATCTGCTTTCAGAATATGCAGGAGATAAAATTGTCATTCTGTCCACTCATATTGTGTCAGATATAGAGGCAATTGCAGATGAAGTGCTATTGATGAAAAAAGGTAAGTTTGTATTGCAGGGAACTGTTCAGGAATTGACAGAAAAAGCGAATGGTAAAGTATGGGAACTTACTGTACCTGCGAAGGAAGCAAGAAAATGGCAGGCAAAGACAATAGTTGCAAATTTAAGACATGAAGGTAAAGAAGTAGTCTTACGTATTATTTCCGATAAGAAGCCTAGTGAGGAAGCGGTATCTTGTGAGGCTACATTAGAAGACCTTTATTTATATTATTTCCCTACAGAGGAAGGAGTACAGTAAAATGGAATTATTCTTGCTAGAACATAAAAAACTGTGGCGAAAGCAAATGGTTAAAATATGCGTATTGTTATGTTTTATTTATATTGTAATATTTGGAAGCGTATTATCTTTTCAATGGTTCACTTTTGGAAGTTCGGATGATTACACAAGTGCATTCGGAAACAATTTTGATGGATATGGAATGATAAAAGACAGTCAGGAATATGCACTGGCATTTGGAGAAGAATTAACAGATGAAACTTTACAGCAGTTGGTAAGAGAATATCAGCGAATGGAAGCGGAAGGACTTGAACTCGAATTAGAGAGAACGGACTGGAAAATTATCAATAGCTGGCTTTCCATGTTATATCCTGAACTTCATGACCCGTCAACTTATCGTACAATGATAAGCTATGTTAATCCGGACAAATTAACTGACTTTTATGAAAGAAGAGAACAGGCAATTGATGGTTTTTTAGAAAATAGCGGACAGGTAGGGGTGGAAAAAGAGTATCTGCTTAATATGGAGCAGAAAGTAGAAATTCCATTTCAGTATGAATGGGTAGAAGGATGGTCACAACTTCTTGGAAGCATAGTTGCAGATTTAGGTATTGTTATGGCGTTATTTTTAGCAATTACATTATCACCTTTGTTTGCAGGGGAATGGCATGATAATACAAGTTCTTTGGTGCTGACAACAAAGAATGGATGGGGAAAAGTTGCATTTGCAAAAATTTTGACCGGATTAGCTTTTACAGTAGAGTTTTTTGTAATACTTGTAATTCCTAGCATTATATCTCAGATGTTATTTATGGGTACATCGGGATGGGATATGCCAATTCAGAATATTAAACCGCTTGCAATTGCTCCTATGAATATGTTGCAGGCTGAAATCTATGAGTATGCATTTGCCTTATTGGGAGCAATAGGCTTTGCTGGCATTGTAATGTTTATATCTGCTACAGTAAAAAGCAATGTATTAGCATTATTGTTTAGCCTTGCAGTTGTATATGGACCAATGATGGTTGCAGAATATCTTCCATATGAATTGCAGAAAGCTTTAGATTTATTGCCATTAGTCGGAAGCAGCACAGATATTTTTAGAACGAATACTTTCAATATTTTTGGGAAATATGTATGGTCTCCATATTTATTGATTACAATTCCGGTTTTAATGGGTATTTGCTGTATGCCATTTGCAACTAAAAACTGGTCAAGAAGATTGAAGGCATAGTAGTATGGCTAAGAAGAAAAAAGATAATTGGTTTAAGAAACTATTGAAAGCAGTAGTTGGAGTATATCTACTGTTAATCGTATTTCAGTTATTAGGAGATGCTTATTCAAAATTACAAATCACACATGAAAAAAGGGGCATGCGGACGAAAAGTTGGACTGTGTAATGCCTGACATGTTATGAGGTACAC
>CAZNCH010000132.1:0-4066 GCA_964571555.1 uncultured Lachnospiraceae bacterium
CCCCCGCGGGAGCGCCCACGGCACTTTGCCCGCGAAGCGGGAAAGTGTCATAGTGGGTTACATACTTTGAAAAAGTATGTAAATCGTCCCCACCGTCTAATATGTTCTAAAGCAATTCAGCAAAATGCTTGTCAAAAGTTTCTTCCAAAGTTTCTTCGGACGTATCTATACAAAGCGCAGGATGTGAAGATAAAAAAGAGCGCATTTCTTCATACCATTTGTCAATCCATTCAGCACCAGCAGTCCAGCATTCTCTTGATAGGTCGCGATCTAAACAAACACTTCTCTCAGGAACAAGGATACGAAATAGCGGTTTAATACCATGTATATTTAGTGGTTCGATAAACTTCGACAAAACTTCGCTATTATTGATTATGTACCCAACAACAACATCATATCCTAACGAACATAGTATCATCATGGTATCAATTACTTCTGCGTAGTAATTTACTTTCGTTCCTGGATTTTTTCGTGCAAAATAGTTCACTCTTTTCTGTATGGCATCGCCATCGACAAATATGTAATCAGACCTTTTTTCAATTAGCTGACCAAGCGCAGTTTTTCCAGCTCCAGCTGTTCCTGTAATGAGCAGAACTCTTCTCTCTGCTTTTATGTTGCCCGAAAAGTCCGAAAGCTTAATAACATAGCCGCATTGAGAACAGGTTGGATAGATTATCCTTGATTTATTCGTCATCGGAGGAATATCGCTTGCCTCAAGCAAAAGAGTGTTCAATAAATCTGTATTGCAATTTGGACAAAGCAAAACTGTTTCCTCCCATCTAAAAAAGATGAACCCATGTATCCTATTTCCAACAGTATATCATAAAAACGCGACCATTCCCACAAAATATTCACAAGCCTCTCTGCGGTCAGACGTCGCCGCCGAGGGGCTTTTCATATATACAAACCAAACAGCAAAGGAGATTTTTTTATGGCAGACCAAAACGAAACGTTGAAGCTAATCCGCATGAACGAGGTGGAGGCTACCGAGACCCAATGGCTGTGGTATCCGTATATCCCATTCGGAAAAATCACGGTCATTCAAGGCGACCCCGGCGATGGCAAGACAACGGTTGTACTGGCAATCGCCGCTGCTCTGACAACAGCCACAGCCCTGCCGGAGAGCAAGACCGCCGCCCCACCAATGAGCGTTATCTTCCAGACCGCCGAGGACGGCTTAGGCGATACGGTGAAGCCGCGCCTTGTCCAGTCCGGCGCAGACTGTGAGCGCGTGATTGTCATTGACGAGAGCGAAAAAGAGTTATCGCTTTCCGACATTCGGATTGAACAGGCCATCACGCTGACAGGCGCGAAGCTCTTTATCCTCGACCCGCTGCAAGCGTATATCGGCGCGGATGTGGATATGCACCGGGCAAACGAGATCCGCCCGGTACTCAAACGCATCAGCGCAGTTGCAGAGAAAACAGGCTGCGCCGTGGTGGTCATCGGCCATCTCAACAAAGGCGCGAACAAGAGCCAGTACCGGGGCTTGGGCAGCATCGACATTCAAGCCGCCGCCCGAAGCGTTTTGACCGTGGGGCGTGTCAAGGGCAAGCCATATACCCGCGCCATCGTGCAGGGCAAAAACAACCTTGCGCCGGAGGGTGCGGCTATCGGGTTTGAACTCGACCCGGCTACCGGCTTTCGGTGGATTGGCACTCTCCCCATCACCATTGACGAGCTGCTGTCTGGCGTCATGCCGGAGCGCGACACCACCTATGACCGGGCGGTGGATTTTCTCAAAGCAGAGTTAGCGGATGGTGAGAAGCCTGCCGCCTTTCTTTTTGAAAAAGCAGCTTCAAAAGAAATACAGGAACGCACGCTCCGCAGTGCAAAACAAGCCCTTGCCATACCCTCATTTAAGCGTGACAAAAAATGGTTTTGGGGCGCGTTGCCACAACAAAAAAATGAGCAAATTTAAGGTTGCAACATTTCAAGGCTGCAAGGCTCTACTATTAGCATCTTGCAGCCTTCCTTTCTTGCAACCTTGGAAAGGAGCTGCCTATGGCGGATAAATGCGTTGTCCGAAACGTGGCGTATCCCCGCGAAAAAGTCAGCAACATAGAACGGCACAACGAGCGAAAAAACGAGCGTTACGGCAACGGTGATGTTCAACTTGACCGCATTGCCCTCAATGTTCACTTCAAGGAATGCGAGGACGGCTATTTGCAAACCTTTGACAAGCTGATTGAGGACGGTGTCATCAGCACTCGCGGCTTGAAAAAAGATGCCAAGATTATCGATGAAATGGTTTTCGATGTGAACACGGAATATTTTGAAAACCACGGCGGCTACAAGTACGCCAAATCCTTCTTTGAAGAAGCATACCGTATGGCGGTCAAAGAAGCCGGGGGCGAGGAATATGTCTTGTCGGCTGTCATGCACGCCGATGAGCGCAACAAGGCGTTGTCTGAACAGCTTGGGCGCGATGTATACCACTACCATCTGCACGTCATGTATATTCCGGTGGTTGACAAAGAGGTTTTGTGGACTAAGCGTTGCAAAGACCCTGCACTTGTGGGCACGGTCAAGGAAGTCATTAAACAGGTCAGCAACAGCAAAAAGTGGAAGTCTGAAAAGGTGATGGGCGAGAACGGCAAGGAGCGTCTTGTCTACTCATACTCCTTGCTTCAAGACCGTTACTTTGAGCATATGCAGACTGCGGGATTTACCGATTTTGAACGTGGGGAACGTGGCAGTACCGCCGAGCATTTGGATGTTTTGGCGTACAAAAACAAGCAGGAGACGGAACGCGCCGCCGCTCTCGGCAAGGATGTTCAGAAAAAAGAGGCGCGGCTTGGCAAGCTTGATGAAAAGATTACCGTAAAAACCAAGGCGGCGGCTACGATTTCCGAGATTGACGCGATGGGCAAGCCCGCCCTGCTCGGCGGTTTCGGCGTGTCGGCTGACGAAATGAAAACGCTGAAAACACTCGCTAAAAAGTCCGTAAAGGCTGATGAAAAGGTTGCTGACATGAAACGCAGAATGACCGCCGCCGAGGGCGAGCGTGATGCGCTGAAAACACAAGTCGAAGCGGAGAAAAAAGCCCGTTCGTCAATTAAGCAAAATTTATCGTGGTTTGACAAGTTTACGGCGGCGATGAAGCGCGCCCCGAAGCGGCTGATGGCGGTCATTGAGGACATTTTACGCCAGCCACCCGAAAAACAAGAGCATGAACAGGCTGCGCCGGAGCGCAAGCGCAGTCAGGGCTTGGATATTTAAGGAGATTATGATGATAGATGAAAAAACAATAGAACAAGCAAGAAACGCCGATGTTGTCGTGTTTTTAGAACAGCGGCACGGCTTCACTTTCGCCCATCGTGGCGATGCGTACCGTTGCCGGCAGCATCCCAGTCTTGCCGTGAAGAATGACCGTCTTTCTTGGTACTGGCACAGCCGGGGCGCAGGCGGTCACGGCGCGATTGACTACCTGATGAAAATGGAGCATATGCCCTTTCGTCAGGCGGTGGAAGCTGTGAGCCAGTGCGCAATCCCTCGCCCCGCGCCGTGCGCGACATTGGGTGCAGCGTCACGCTGCCCGAAAGCCCTTGTATTGCCCGAAAAGGCAGGGATGACCTTGCGGCTTTACGATTACCTTTGCCGCAAGCGTGGCATTGACAGCGGCATTGTGAATACGCTTATTCAAAAAGAAACGCTGTACGAGGACAGGCGCGGCAATGTTGTGTTTGTCGGACATGACGAACACGGCAAAGCGCGGTTTGCCAGTCTGCGCGGCACTTATGGCGACCCGCCGTTCCGTGGTGACTGCGCGGGGAGCGACAAGCGGTACAGTTTCAGCATGACGGCCTGTGCGCTCTCTGAACGGCTTTATATCTTTGAAAGCCCCATTGATGCCATGAGCCACGCAAGCCTTGAAAACGCCGCTGTGGGCGATGCCGGGGCAGGGGAACGGCACAACCGCCTATCGCTTGCGGGAACGAGCGACACGGCCTTGCCTTTCTTTTTGAATCAGCATCCCACTGTTTGTGAACTCGTGTTCTGCCTCGACAATGACCCGGCAGGACGAGAAACTGCTGCGCTTATGGCGCGGAAATATGCCGACAAA
>CAZNCH010000133.1:0-4051 GCA_964571555.1 uncultured Lachnospiraceae bacterium
ATTCCTCAACATTCGATGCATCATAACGCTTGTTATCAGGACCGACGAGGACGCAGTTACCGCTGTAAACCAGCGCCGTCCAGATGACCGACGTCCAGATGACGCTCAGCCTGAACTCGCTGTCTACCATTTCCTGACCGTTGAGCGAGGTCATGATGTCGGATGCATTTAGAACGCCACCCTCGGGCAGCTTGGCGAGCCTGACGAGGTAGTGAGATGCGTACTTGGAATGCTCCACGCTGACCTTGCCGTCTAAAAGCAAGCCCAGCGATTCGAGCAGAGACTGTCCAAGCTGCGTCGCTTTACCGGAGATGGCATTGATGGCTTCCGCTCGCATGGTTGCCTGATTGTCCTTTGTGACAGGCTTCTTGAAAGTCGGATAGTTCGGGTAGCGGTCATTGAAATATGCGCTCAGTGCTTTTGATGCCACGATGCCGATTACGTCACGCACGGTGATCTCGTTCATACGAGCGCCGCGCAGATAGTCAAGCACCGGCTTTTCGCTGCCGAGGTAGGAAATCTGGAAGCATACGGTCTTGTTTTCCTCCAAGTAACGGCGCAGGTCGCGCAGCGTTGATGTGGCGCGTTTCGCATAGGTGGAGCGAGTCTCGCCCTGCGCGGACATGGCTTCCATCTCTTTGGCACTGGCGTAGGCTTTTAGAAGCTCGGTGAACTTCGGGCTGCTCTGGAAGCGGAAATAGACCTCGTCCTTCTGCGGCTCTTCGACCGGATTTGCGCCGAACAGCGGAAGCATATACACGTAAAAATCCTGCGGCGGTTGCGCAGTCGGGCGCTCGGTGGGTAAGCCCATAAAGAGGTAGCCCTCGCGGAAAATGTTCTTCTCCGTCCAGTTAATGCGGTACTCGTATATCTTACGGCCTGTGACGTGCTCGGTGAGCTGCAGGTCTGCGGCATCATACATGACAGTATAGAAATACTGGTTCAGGCGGTCTTCACCGAGGAAGTCCGCTTTTTCCTGTATCTTCTTGTCATAGTCAACGTCCTTCTTCAGGTCAAGGAAGTATTGACCGTTATCTTTGTTATACTCGATGAACTGTCCGCTGACGGTGTTCATGATGGTTTGCATGATATTGTCGACTGTCGTGAGCAAGAAATCTTCCTCCATAACAGGCAGCGGGATAAACAGCATCAGGTCATCCTTCAGATTCTGCGCCGTAAGACCGAGCTTTGCGTCGAGCACGACGGTAGTCAGACGATGAACGCTGAGCGCGGCGATAATCTGGAGTGCAATCGGCTTATAAGCAGCTTTTTGTGCCGGGAAGGAGCGGGCGATGATGTCCTCCAGCACACCGCTCTTTTGCAGCACTTCATGAATGGCGGGCTCCACACGCTTTGCGGGGTCGCCTTTAATACGGCTCCAGTAAGTGTCATAGGAAATAATACCGGGCTGTCCGGCGGGTATCTCTTTATCGATGATGGTGCCGATGGTTTCAGATATGGTCTTCAGCACTTCGCGCTTCTCAACGATGACCATGCGCTGGAATGTGCTGATATAGGCAGGATGAATCGGGAATAAATCGACGTACTCGTCGAGCTGCTCCGCCATGCTTTGATAGAGCGGGCAGAACGGCGTCAGATATTCGCGTATCATGGCTTTCTGTTCCGGCGTCTTGTGAAGGATGCGCTGCTTGACAACGTAGGCGATATCCTCGGTACGGATGAGCGCCTGCTCGTAGCGGTCTTTCATCTTGAGCAGCGAGTTGGACACGTTATGGAAGGTCGGGTTTTCAAACAGGACTTCCTGAATACCGCTAATGAAGCGCAGGTTCGTGGACTTGATGATTTCGCCCAGTTCACGCATGAAGCCGATGTCCTGCATCAGCTCGTTGTCTTTGCGTCCTTTCAGGTAGTCGAGCAGCTCGTCCACGATAATGAGGTAGCCATTATCGCCGTACTTCCCGGCGAAAGCTGCCATCATCGCAACAAGTGCATCTTTGTTATTTGTGATGTTCCCGACATCGGGGAATTTATAGGTGATGCCACGCCGCGCCAAATCCTGTTCTATATTGCTTGTGATAATTGCACGAAGCGACGCTTCGGTGCTGCCTATCTCAATGCGCAGCACTTCAAACTTACCGGCGACTGACTTTGCAGCATCGCGGAAGCGTTCATTCTGTGCAAGGTCGAGATACGACGAATCGGCAGCAATGGCAGAGATCACGCTCATTAAGTGCGATTTACCTGTACCATAGTTACCAACCAGCAAAACGCCCTTATTGTCGACGACATCCGTAAGCTTCAACTGTGAGAGGATTTTTGCGGACACAAGGTCCGCCATATCGTCGCTCATGACATAGCTGCGCACAAGCTCCCTTGCCTTTGCGCTGTCATCCGCGCTCTTCAATTCAATGACAGTGACAATGGGGTCAAATTGAATTAGTTCTCTATACTTCATAATCTCGCTCCTATCTCAAAACGACGTATGCGTCCACATAGTCTTTGATGTTGTATTCCTTGTAATCAAACCTGCCTGGCTCAGAGTAAGTCAACTTGTCGCCGGTGACTTCGCCCGGCCATATCAGATAAAATCGCTGGTTACGACCTATCTGTAAAAGCATCTTGATTACATCCAAGCCGTATTCCGGCGTAAAGAGGATGTCGGTGTTCTCAAGAACAATATCGTGGTTCTCCTGACCCAATATCGTGTCAAGCGTGTGAGCGATGTCTATCGATACGTTCTTTGATTTTGAGGTCATCGCGGCTTCGCCAAGAAGTATTCCAACGTTCACTGCGGGAGCGTCTATCGGTACGGTCACCTTTGGCGCAAGTACAAACACTCCTTGCCGTGCTTGCTTCACGACCGTCGGGAAGTCTCGTCGCTTTATTACAGTGCCCATCTTTGGTTCACCTCCGGCACAACATCCTGTGCAATTCCAATACCATCATTGGTTCATAACACCGCTCGTGTTATTCTATGCCGTTTCGCATACATAACGAGGACACATTATGCATCATTCACATCAATTCCTTTGTCACAAAGAGCCATTCTCGCGAGGAATGACCTCCATAATATCACCAATATCCGCATTCAATGCGCAGCATATTTTCACGAGAACATCCATGCTTACATACTCATCACGCGAGAGCTTAGAGACAGACGCAGGGCTGATTCCAGCTGCTTGCTGAAGGTCTTTCTTCTTCATCTCGCGGTCTATGAGCAGTTTGAAGAGCTTTTTGTATGTAACTCCCATTTTGACCACCTCGCTTCATAATTGCTTTCATTATAACACATAACTTCATATACGCAACGATTACTCTCTAATTGTGAACGAAATCGTTCAAAACAAAAAGTAATCTGGTTATATGTGTTACTAATTAAGCAAAGTGACCTCGTTGATAACCAATCGAGCAAGAAATGTAATCCATTGAGAAATGCTGGCGCGGGAAATCATTCATGCAGTATGACATTCAATTGCGGGCACTATTTCGCGGACACCATCTTGATATGGGTATTCAGACGAGAGCCAATCTGCTATTCTGCGATGGGGTATCAATACCGGCATTCTCGCGTGTATCGATTTGATGCTGTCAACGGCGTCCATAGTAAGGATAGAGAAAGAAGGCAGCCGTGCCGTGGATGAACGAATGTAAAGTCCGGCCATGTATAGTGGTCCCTCTTTCGGTTTAATCTCGTACTTGATTTTTCGGCCGGCGCATTTCTGCCATTCGTAATAACAGGATGCCGGAATCAGGCAACGGCGGTCGTCTATGCTTGTTGAAAAGAGAGGCTTCTCCGCGGCTGTTTCGCTGCGGGTATTGAAAACAAGCATTCCGCGGCTGGGGTGTATGAAACCCCACTTCATTGGGAATACTGCGGGTTTGCGATTCTTCGCGTTTGGCGCTATGACAGGCACTACGTTGGTCGGTCGGATCTCGCCAGAAGCAACCAGCGGTATACTCATAGCGTCTGCACGTTGCTGGGCTTCAGCTACATATCCGGCCAATATTACATCAGGGTCATCTTCGGCAATGTAGTATCTCCCGCACATATTCTTATCTCCTTCCTACACATTGACCATCGTGCCTTCCT
>CAZNCH010000134.1:0-2251 GCA_964571555.1 uncultured Lachnospiraceae bacterium
GTGTACCTTTCTGTTTTGTTTTCATAAATTGTCGCATACAGATTCAGTTTAGGTGAAAATTTCCGATTTTTCAAGCATTTTATTAAGTTTTTAAGACCTTTCTAATGCTAAATCCATTATATATAAATATTATGCATTCTGACTCATCCAAAAGGTACACTTTTTCGATGAATAATAAAGAGAAATCAAGAAATTCAATGGTCGATATTTTGAAAGGCCTTGGAATGCTAATAATTATTTGGACGCACTATAGTTGGACAGCTGAGGAGCGGTTGGCATATTTATTCCCTTTTTGGGTAGACCCTGCTGTACCAGTTTTTATTATCATATCAGGATATGTATATTCAATGTCCTATCGTAACAAGAACATGATTTCACTTTCTGATTGCTATAATCATCGATTTGTAATAGATAAAATAATAAGGTACACAGTTCCATTTTTATTAGCATATTTTGTTGAAATTGTATATTGGATTGTGATTAAACAAGATATAAGTATTCCTGGAATTATTGTTGGAGCTATTGATGGTGGTTCTGGTCCAGGATCATATTATTATCCGATTATGATTCAGTTTATTTTTACGTTTCCATTGGTTTATTTTATAGTAAAAAAATTTGATTTTGTCGGAGTTATAATATGCTTTTTAATAAATGGCGGTTATGAAATTATTCAAAGAAGTTATGGAGTATCTGAAGGAAATTATAGATTGTTTTTGTTCAGGTATATTTTCTTGATGGCATTTGGATGTTATTTATATATTGGCAAGTCAAAACCTAAAAAATGGGTTGCCATTATAAGTATGGTTATCGGAGTAGGGTGGCTTGTTGTATATCAGTATTTAAAATATCAACCAAAAGTTATTATATATTGGTCTGGTACCTGTTTGTTAGCTGCATTGTGGATTGTACCGATTGCTTGGCTTTTGTTAAAGTCTACAAGGTTAAATAAAGTAAAGTGTAAGCCTTTGGAAATATGCGGAAAAGCTTCATACAATATATTTTTGACACAAATGGTATTTTATATTTCAGGGGTTGGCGCAGTATATAAGTATGTTGAAAATAGAGCAGTTCAACTAATATTGTGTTTGTCTATTAATGTTGTTGTTGGGTTAGTGTTTTATTGGATTGAGAATAAAATTACAACTTTTATCATTCATAAAGTAAGAGAGAAAAATTATTTTGAAGAGAAGATAAATAATATAAGTTCGTTTTTGCAAGATAGGCTAACCCAAAGATAATATAACATGTGATTATCAATTTAATAATGTGGCACTTGAGAAGTAATCATGTGCGAGATGGAGGAATCGTATAAAAAACGATTCCTTTTTTAGTGCAATAATTAACGAATGAAAAGGAGAAGAAAATGATTCAGAACACAGAGAAATCAAAGGAACTATTGAAGGCTGAGCAGGCTGTTGCTCAGGCTAAGGCAAGGCTTGATGAAGCCAAGCGAAAGGAATCTCAGAAGAAGAGAGAATCCGAGAACAGACACAAGTATATGATGGGCGGTATTGTTCACCGGTATTTCCCAGAGTGCTATGACTTTGACGAGCAGGAACTTAACCGCATTCTTGCAGCTGCCATCAAATCAGATCAGTGCCAGAGAATCATAGAAATTGTGAAAAATGAAAGCGCCGGAAACGGCAAAAATGAAGAGCCAATTATCGAAAGTGAGGCAAGTGAAGATGAAGAGTAACCGAAGTGTCGACCAGAGCAAGACCATTCACCGAGATTTTCTCGGTGCGCACAGATATACCACCAGAGGCGGTATGTGCGTCCTTCGGAGACCATTGCATGGAGCAGGATGCTTACCTTCGGTAATCATAAGGGGAAATAATCTTTCCCCTTCGCTTCGCTACCCTATTATGTACTTTGCGTTTGATGAAGCTCTAAAGAGCAGAGCTTCCCCAACCACAAAGTCTTATTGGCTCATCCATCCGAAAGGCAGGTGTTGCTATGGCTGTTAAAAATCTCAGCACCAGAGCGCAGATATGCGGAAGAGGAGCTAAGGGTCATGGCGGTCATTCGGCTGTTGAGCAATCATCATATATCAGCCGTACAACAATGTACTCTGAATATGATGGTCAGACCTATTACCCCAAGTATAGTGAGGACTTGGTTCATACAGAGGTTATGCTTCCGGAGAATGCACCGGCTGAGTATTCAGATCCCGCTGTCCTTTGGAATTCTGTTGAGATGGCAGAGCAGAACAATTCAAGGGCGCAGCTTGCAAGGACTTACCGAGTAGAGC
>CAZNCH010000134.1:2261-4040 GCA_964571555.1 uncultured Lachnospiraceae bacterium
AACCCAAGCTGAAAGTGTAAAAGTTTGTAGATAGGGAATATCTACGGTATCAGTATAATTGTCTGATCCGTTAAAATTTAGGCATTTCCCAGAGGGGCACTGGCCTTCATCTAGATAGGTAGCACCATAGATAGTTCCGGTGTAGTTATTGACAGAATCAGAAGTAGTTTGATTACCGGCATTTACCGAGTAGAGCTTCCTAATGAGTGGAGCTATGAGCTTGCTACAGAGGTTATGCGAGATTATGTCGAGAGAAACTTTGTGAGCAAAGGAATGTGCGCTGAATTTGCTATCCATGATTCAGAAAACAAGGAAACCGGACAGAGAAATCTTCATTGCCATATTATGCTGACAATGCGTGGAATTGATGAGCAGGGGCAATGGATGCAGAAATCAAAAAAGGAATATCTGTTGGATGAAAATGGTGAGAGGATTCCACTCATTGATAAAAAGACCGGTCAGCAAAAGGTTGATAAGCAAAATCGTAAGCAATGGAAGTGCAAGACCGTCGAGACCAATGATTGGAATAGTCACGAGAATGCCAAGATCTGGCGCAGGGATTTAGCGGATACCATCAATGCTGTGAATCAGCGTATTGGAGAGACTGAAAACTTCTGGGAGCATAGGTCATTCAAGGAGCAAGGTTTGGACATTGAGCCTCAGATTCATTTGGGTGAAAAGGCAAGTGCTATGGAGCGTGCCGGCATCCATACTATCAGAGGTGATATTAACCGAAGAATACTTGCTAATAATGCTGTTATTGAGCAGGCAAAGGCAACCTATATTCATGCCAAGAATGCACTTGAAGTTGTTAAGGCAAAATCACAGACAGTTATCCAAGCGGTTAAGAATGAAATCCTTGATATGATTCGAGAGGTGGCAAAGCGTAAAAGCAATAGATTGTCATTGCCGGTTATGAAGGGAAAGTATTTGAGACTAATCAGCAATCGTTCCAAATTGCAGAGCAGAGAGTATATGGAGGCTTTTGTTCAGAAGCATGGTCTTACAACCTATGGTGATATGGCAGAACTTAAGGCTGAACAAGAGAGCAAATTTGATTCTTTATCTGCTGACAGAATGAAGCAGGCTGAAAGGATTGATTACCTTGAAGGATTGCTTGCTGAATACAAGGATTATGAGCCATACAAGCAGATAAATGATGAGAGATGGAAACTCAAAGGATTTGCCCGCAAACAGTATGATAGGAAGCATGCACTCGATATAGCATATTACGATACTTATCGTGAAAGACTCAAAGGCATGATTACCGAGCCAGACAAGAAGATTACCCCTAAGGCATGGCAGAGGGAACTTGATTCCCTGCTACCAAAATATGAAGCAAGCAGAGAACCATATGCACTTGTTGTTTCAACTCTTGCATCAATAGAAGTACTTGAATATAACAAGACCGATTTACAGAGAATGCTTGAACATGAAGCACAGGAGAAAACACAGCATAGAAAACAAGAATGGGGAGCAATTTAACTGATTCAGAAAGAGAGGATTTAATGGACGAAAAACAGAATACAGATATTATGAATGGGTTTTCCAAGAAGATAGGGAGAACCCATTTTTTAGTGAATTTTTCTTTTAAGAAAGATACTTCTGACACCATCAAGGACAAGACAAAAAAGCTGATTTGGGATGAAGCAACAGCGAAAAAAGCATAAAACTTAAAAATTATCTGCGATATATCCCTTTTCTATCCAAAAAATACTTGACCAAAGAGTTCCGTTGTTAGTAAGCTTACCCGTAACATATAATGTGCTGTTTTCATCA
>CAZNCH010000135.1:0-1514 GCA_964571555.1 uncultured Lachnospiraceae bacterium
GTCCTCAATCGTCCTGTCAGTGTCGGCAAAGCTGATCTTCACCACGGTTTTGCCGTCCAGATAACAGTACGGATTCTTTATTTGCGATACATAATCCGCAATCCTCTCCTGTTTGCTCTTCTTCGGATCTATCTTTACGGATGATCTCTGCACCAGTGTACTCCGGTCAACGGTTCTCACATCGACCGCTCTCATTTCTTCCAATGTCATAAGCACATACTCCTTTCCTTTCAGCACAGTAGCAAGGAGCGGAAACAGGCTCCGCCCCATGATACTGTGCTGAAAATCTCCTTAATGAGAGAAATTCCAGCACATTTATATAAAGATCCCGCAAGCGACCGTCAGGATAACGGCCCGCATCGGATTCGCACCGGCTTCGTCTATTGCGCCTCTCGGCAAGTATCATTATCAATGAGCAGTGTCTTCGCACGGGGATCCCTCTTCCCCGCTGCCGGAACGGACGATACCGCTTCTTACCTTTGCTTCAATACCCGAAACAGCATTCCCTCGCTTTTCATCCTTACATTAAGGTAAAGACAGGTTTATCATGGCGTGTCCTCCGGCAAGCTCGACTGCTCCATACGTCTTGCAGGATCAACGATATTCAGTTTTCAAAGATCAATACCACCGCAGTGGTGGCAATTCTTACATCGGACTTGTCAGCCCGAAAAGCCTACAAGAGACACCGTGCCTGCTAAAACACATAACTCTTATGGACTTTATGAGAATGACAAATATAAATGTAAGAATGCAGGAAGCCCTATTCACTGATTAAACTGTAAATTTCGTTTGAATCTTCCTTATCAGTTCCAACATCACTTCCTGCTTACATTCCTCGCGACACTCCACGGGTAATCCCGAGCCAAGATAATTTACTGCTTTATCTATCAGGCCGCTGTAATTCTCTAATATCACGCCGATAGCCACCATATTTCCTTTCGTGGCTGCGACGATCACATCGTAATCCACTTTATTTTTTCCCACCATTTTTCTTTTTCCTCGCCTTTCTCAAGCCCTGGTACTTGTAATCCCTTACTCGATTAGGTTCTATACCTAATTTTTTACCGATTTCCTCATAGTCGAGGTCAAGTACCACCCTTAGAATCAGGGCCTGCTTCTCTCGTTCAGTCAGTCCTTCTAACAGCATATTCACAAGCTCACTGTTTATTGGAATCTGGAAATTCAAGATCCCATAGCAGTCTTCACACTCATGTTTATCCTCGGATGTCAGGTACTCTATGTAGTTCCTTTCACTCAGTGTTTCCAAAGATATTCCGCTGTTTCTTAGTTCCGCTGCATAAGCTTTTCTGGTAGCATTCCTCGCACAGTTCCAAATAGTCTGTTCCATGAAGCCAATAAACTCTGCTTCTACCTGCTCCCTTTTGTTTTTGAATTCTTTCAAGTTCCCACCTTTCCGTGAGGAACTTCCTAAACATCCTTACATTTATAAACTGTGTTTTGTATCCCCAAAAATCACGGATGGAACCAAAAAATTTAAAAAAAATTATTTTTTT
>CAZNCH010000135.1:1524-4015 GCA_964571555.1 uncultured Lachnospiraceae bacterium
GATATGCCGCCGTTCCTTCTCTCGGCAGCACTGGCACTCCTTGTCACGTTCCTTGCACAGTACCAGATGGAGTTCTTCATAAATTTCCAGAAATCTTCCTCCACCTGTCGCTTTTCAGATTCGTCCATTAAAAGTTCCTCCTTATTCGCAAGGAACTTTCAAAACATCCTTACACTCCTTTACTGTGTTTTGGTATGCCAAAACATCACGGATAAAATGAAAAAAAATTATTTTTTTCTTCTGATAGGCATCACCTCCTCATATTTACTGGCTTCCTACTGAAAATCCTTTTCGAGCTATTTACTAATTACCTTTATTATTATAAAATTAAAGGGTATTTGTTTCGAGGAGGTTATAAGAAATGTCATCGACACAGGAACAGCGGATTGGAATAATAAAGGAACTGGCGAAAATAGACGGCGGATTGATCACTACCGCACAAATAGAAAAAGCAGGCATCAACCGTGTGATGATACCTGCCTTAATAGATGAAGGTATATTGATAAAAGAAGGTCGTGGAATATACTATTATGCAGATGAGATGCCCGATGGGCTTCAGATTTTGCAGATGAACAACCCCAAACTGGTCTATTCCTATGGAACAGCTCTCTATCTATGGGATATGTCAGACCGTGTGCCCCATGTCTGGGACATTTCGGTGCCGCAGGGCTTCAATGCATCACGACTCAAAAAAGATAATAAGGATATCCGGTTTCACTATATAAATGAAGAAAGATGGCAAGTAGGTATTACTGAAACCCTATCGCCTTCCGGAAACAAAGTCCGTCTTTACGATAAGGAACGATGTATCATAGATCTGGTCAAGGGAAAGGATAAGATAGACAAACAGTTATATCTTCAGGCTCTACATGAATACTTCGAGGATGACTCAACTGATAAAGCGCAGCTTATAAGATATGCAAAGATTTTTCACATTGAATCCCGCATAAGGGACTACATGGATATTCTTTCATAATAAAAGAGATGTTGTCTGGGATCTTTGTCCCATCAACATCTCTTTGTTAATATGAGGTTCAGCGGTTTTTCAGTTCGTTTTCAATTTCTTCAATTGTCGGCATGGAACTCTTGAACTCTTCCGGCATGACATTCGTAAGCTCATATTCGGATATTCCTATTGGGGCATTGATCATATTGACTGCATACTGAGCCAGCACATTATCCTTTGTCCTGCATATGAGCAGTCCCACCGTCTGGTTATCACCCTCACCTTTCAGGATTCCATCAACCGCTCCGATATATGTACCAAGCTGTCCCATATCTCCGGGTTCAAAGTCCCTTACTTTGACCTCTACCACGACATAACAGTGATTCGGGATATTGTAAAATAGCATGTCGATGAACTGCTCGGTTTTCCCGACAACAAGCCTGTACTCTCTTCCTACAAAAGCGAAGCCTTTACCCAGTTCCATCAACAGCGATTGAACATTCTGCATCAGGGCATCCTTTAATTCCTTTTCATCGTAGTTCTTTCGGATTGTAAGAAAATCGAAATTATAAGGATCCTTGGTCATCTCCTGAGCGAGATCGCTTTGCACGGATGGCAGCACCTTATCAAAATTGGAAATTGCTTTTCCCTGCCTGTCATACAGATCCGTATCAAGGAAATTCATCAAGACTGCTCTTGACCAGTTATTCTCTAAAGTCTGTCTTACGAAGAAAAGAGCCTTTTCCTTATCACCCTTGCATTTGTCAATTATCAGCCTGTTATGTCCCCATGGTATCAGGAATATCGGTTCTGTAAAATCATCCACAGGTTGTGGACGATTTGCCGTTTCAGATTCGTCCACAAGTTGTGGACGATTTACAACATCCGCATAAAGCTCATAAAAATATGTCATGTACTTCAGATTGGTTGCGGAAAAAGACCGCACATCCGGCAACTCCCTCTGAAGGTCATCACTGATCCGCTTGTAGAAAGAAGAACCATAGTTGTTTTCTTTATCCCTGCTCGATATCTCACCGCCAAGATTGAAATAGAATCTCAGCATTTCTGTATTTACCTTACTCGCAGCTTTTATCTGACTCTGCTTAAATTTCTCGGTTACCGATGATATCCAGTTCAGGTACTCAGCATCCACACTGATCATCTCGCCCATCTGCCCATCTCCTCCATCTCCGTCAGTTACATTGACTGCGATATAGTATAAAGCAATCAGTCCGAAAAATCTATAAGAAAGTGCGGTTTTATGCCGTTTTCTACTCATCCCCTATTGACCTGCCCCCTTTGTTCTGTTAAAATTGCCGCAAACACCAAAACTGCTAATGATACCGACGCACCCGTGCGCCCGTACTGTGGCAGTTTTTTATTTTCTCTTTATATCCCCACAGTACAAAAGCATAAAGGCAAGCACCGGAAACGGCGTTATGGGTTCAAAACCGCCTGCCCTATGGCAGTCTGAACCCGCAAATCGCAGGCGATTTGCAAGAAGAATACCAAGCATTGGATGTGTCATGACACATCCACATTTGC
>CAZNCH010000136.1:0-3930 GCA_964571555.1 uncultured Lachnospiraceae bacterium
CCTATGACCCTCTGCTTGTAAGGCAGATGCTCTCCCAGCTGAGCTAAGATCCCATTTGAAAACTTACTTGATAATATTACAAAACTACCCAAACTTTGTCAACCACAATTTTCATTTTTTAATTCGCCTGATTTTGATTCGCCATGGAAATTTTGTTCCAATTTCAGGAAGCGTTCCCGGTAAAGATCATCTTCGCCCGAAAATGTTCGTCCTCGCCGGTACAGCCGATCACGAAAAGGCAATCCGGATCCGCCTGATAACGCAGACTCACTTCCTGATTCACCAGAAGTTCTTTCTCATAATTGATCCAGAGATAATTCAGTTTGGTCAACGGATAGGACAGGGTAAGCGCAAGATCTTCGATCCAGGATAAATAATGAGCGTTATTGAAATGCATGTTTGCATCGGTATCGGATGCGAGCACCGTACGCCTGCATTCCATCGGGAAGTCCTGCGGAAAGCTTTCTTTCATTGCAGGCGCTTTCGGCTCCCCCGCAATCGAAACCTGCGGCAGTACAGCCGCCAGTTCCGGTCGATCCGTCAGTTTCCTCGTATTTGCATCCATCAACATCCAGCAATAGGATGCGCTTAACAGTTCTTCGCCCGTTTCTGACAGCAGAACGCAGTTCCTCGGGTAGAACCAGTGCTTCTTCTTCCCCGGCCAGGTGAACAGTTCTATCGTATCACCGCACTTTGGCAGACGCTTGAAATAAAACGCATTCCAGACAACGATCCAGAGAACGTCCTGCGCTCTCGTCACCTCGAAGCCGAGCCCTCTCTCCGTCAACTGCTCTCCCGCCGCTCCCTGCATCAGATCCGCCGCCGCGAAAACGCTCATCCGCCCGTTGGCCTTGCACATAGCATCTGTTATTTTAATCCGTTTGCAGAAGACGCTCTCCTGTCTTAACTCCTTGTGATGATACATCTCTCTCATCCTTCCATAACGATCTCTGCATGTCTGTTTCCGAATGACGATCTCTTGGACGCTCTGTGCCTCTCTTTCGCCGCAAGATCAATTTTTCTCATAAGGCATTTCTGATGAAGCGCATCTTCCGACGACCTCTCCCATTTTCACCGGAAGTTCCTCCCCGGTATCCGCCGCCGCACCGATCCGCCGGGTCAACTGCACGCTGTCTTTGGAAAGCAATACGATGATCGTCGAACCGCCATATCGGAAACAACCCTTTTCCGTGCCCCGAAGCACCGGGCCCGCGCCGTGAAGATTGACGATCTGACCGACCAGCAGCGCGCCGACTTCCATCTGTATTATCTTCCCGAAGTGTTCGGTTTCAATTACGGTATATTCTCTGGCATTCTCGGTAAACACAGGTACGCTGCGCAGTGCAATCGGCCGCACGGTATGCAGGATTCCTGGCAGAAAATGATTCGCGCCCTTCGTTCCGTGATCAAAATATGCATATCGATGGTAATGGTTCACACAGAGACGATAGACCAGACAATATCCGTCCGTGAATTCTTCCGCCAGTTTCTCATCACGCAGCAGCGCTGAAATCGTGTAACGGCTCTGTTTCACCGGCAGTACCGTCAGGTCCGAAATGCGATAAGTGCTCAGCAAACCGTCGCAAGGTGCGCAGAGCAGCGTTTCATCCGCCGGAAATTCCCGCTTCCCCGGGCGAATCTTTCTGGCGAAACAGTCGTTGAAGGACTTCCAGCCCTCGGTCTCATACTCGGACAGGTCGATCCCGTTCTTCCTGACAAAGCCTGAAATCAAACAAGCGGACGCCCTCGTATCCAGAAAGCGCCCGATGCATGACGGAATCCATGGTTGACATAATACTTTCAACAAACCCCTGCCCACGGCAGTTCGATACAGAAAATTCAACATGGCAATGATTCCCCTACCAATCATCTCACCGTCACGAGAAGATCCGATAAATGATCAGAATGCCCTTCATCGTCGGCTTACGAATCCGCAGTTTCGAAATAAACAGACAGCCCGTGATCGCCATGGCGACAAAATACAGCAGCGTCAGATCGCGGATCGTCAGAAACTGAAACAGCATGATCGTCGGAAAAATCACAGCGGCGGAAGTGACCGGCAAGCCTTCGTAATATTTCCGCACGCCGCCCTCTTCCTGCTGCCTCTTCTCTTCCGCAACGTTGAAATACGCAAGCCGGATCATCGCAACCAGCACATAGAGCATCAGAATGAAAAAGAAAATGAGAGGAGCGACGAAATTATGCCAATCCACCTCATTGGTAATCAGTCTGTTCGAATAAGTCGAGGAACGAAACAGCATTGCTTCGCCGATGCAGGCGGGCAATACGCCGAACGCCACCAGATCGCTGAGGGAATCGATCTGGATGCCGAACTTGCATTCATCCTCGGTTCTGTCCTTCTTCATGCGGGCGATTTTGCCGTCGAAAGCATCGCAAAGACCGCAGAACATCAGGAAAAACACCCCGACATAAGGATGCCCGCCGCCGTTTAACGAGATAAAAATCCCCAGCCCCGCCGAAACCAAAGAAATGTAGGTCAGAATCACCGTATAGTTGTAAAAACCCAGCATAAGAGATACCTCATTCTATTTCATTTCCTGCGCAGTCGGTCGATCAGTTTCTTTCCACACAGCCCGATCCGATCGTGACAAAGGTCTGCGTCACCCAGACGGAAATCGCCTTGTCCAGCGTGCTGCCCGTCCCCAGCACCACCGCCATCGTCAGCCAGAACGGATGCGCAGAAGCAACATAATCAAAAAAATCTTCCATTGTGAAGTCGTTTGCGCGGGAAATCACTGCCCCAATACTGATCGCAGCAATAATCACCGTAATGAACGACCATATCAGTTCCTTTTTTCTATTCAAGACCGCACCCCGAAGCAACAAATTAAGTCTTGATTATACCATACAAATATCGATTCGACAATTTCTCCGCGAGCCTGCGCAAAGGATCAAACAGCAGCACGCACACGACAGCATTCGCTCCCCCGTGGATCAAATCATACGGAATTCCGGCGATCCACCGGGAGAACGCCATGGTGGCTCCCCCGATGAAAAAGTAAGGCAGGCTGCAAAGCGCACCGAAGAAAAAGCCGAACATTGCAGAAAGCATCACAAAGGGCCATTTTGACCGGATGCTGCGCAGGAAGAAAGTACACAGCATCAGGATCGGCCACACATAGAGATACATGACCGTCCACACGCCGAGACCCCACACGAAGCATTCCAATCCCACGAACGCAAAGATCGCAATGACGACCTTCGGTCCGATCATCAGGGTGAAAATCATCACCAGCAGCGTAACCAGTTCCACATTCGGAATCGACTGCAGCGCGAACTTCACCGTTTCCAAAAGCGCCGTCATCATTCCCAGCAGCACAATCTCTTTTAATGTAAGAAAGGGCTTATTGCGCTTTCTCATAGACAAGCCCGAAGGTATCGCCGTCATTGACCGGCTGCGCATCGGTGCCGTAAGAGCCGTATTCGCCGTTCACATAGATCGCCCAGTATGCGCCGTCGATCTCATAAACAGCGGAGAGTCCGTTGACTTTCTGAATGTAGAGACCGTAATCTCCCATTTCCCCTTCCACCGTTAAGCCGTCGATCTCATCGAATACCTGCGCCAGATATTGCGCATCCGTTTTCTGCTTGTATTCGGTCACCGTACCCGTATCGTCCGTCACGTCAATCACAACTGATTTCGTTCCGCCGGATGTGTTCGGACGAAATACAAAATACGCTGTGAGCAGCGCAGCGACCACCAGAACGATAGCAAGGATTCCAAGCAGCAGTTTCTTTTTCTTCATTTTCTCTCTCCCTATCGTATGTTATTATGAGCCGTCACAGAGATTTCTCCGCCGGTCTGATATCGATGCAATTATATCCTCTGTCGTGAAAATGTCAACCTCTCACATCTTGAGTTTCCGTAAATTGCAACTTAAAAATGAATAAGTTCTACCAAAGTGCCAA
>CAZNCH010000137.1:0-3889 GCA_964571555.1 uncultured Lachnospiraceae bacterium
GCATGGTTCTCAGAACTATTTTAATCACAGGACAAATGTGGATTCTCAGAACCGTATTGTCTGCTTTGACATCAGAGACCTTGGAAAGCAGCTTAAAGAGCTGGGAATGCTGATCGTGCAGGATGCGGTATGGAACAGGGTTTCCCGTAACCGTGAGCGCAGGGTGGCTACCCGTTATTACTGTGATGAGTTTCACTTACTTTTAAGAGATAAGCAGACTGCGCAGTATTCAGTGGAGATCTGGAAGCGTTTCAGAAAGTGGGGCGGTATTCCCACAGGGCTTACGCAGAACGTGGGAGACTTCCTTCGTTCGGAGGAAATCGAGGGTATCCTTGGTAACAGCGATTTTGTATATCTCCTTAACCAGAACGCAAAGGATCAGGTGATCCTGGCAGACAAGCTGGGACTTTCTGAGAAGCAGCTCCAGTATGTAACAAACTCTGAATCCGGGTGCGGACTCATTCTTTTTAATGATGTGGTCATTCCGTTTGCGGACAGATATCCGACAGATACCAAGACGTATGCGATCATGAACACTCGTCCACAGGAGGAAGAGGAACATACTGCTGACAAGGGAGATGATGCGGATGGCGAAGAAAAAGAATAATACGGCAAGGAAGGCAGTATCGGATATAACCGGGGCTAAACCCGAGGGATTTGATGCGAAAGCCGATGCCGGAGATTTTAAGAAAGCACGGGCGGGTCCTACGGGATCCGCTGATGGAAAGGTAAAAAGCAATGCTCACAAAAGCAAGGCCGTAAGCGAAGCACAGGAGATGTTTAATGCTGCACCTGCAAATACGGTTTCCCAAGCAGAAGAGAAGAGCAGAAAGGTCAATCAGGAATTCTTTAAAAAACATGAGAATGAAGATGATAAAAATACCGAGTATGCTTCTCAGCGTGAGGAAACAAGGGCACTCCGTAAGCACAGGCAGCATGAGAGCCGTGCAAGGGTAAAGGATAGCTTTATACAGTCAGATGGAGATTTCCATGGAAAGACCGGATTTGTGGAAGAGACAGGTGCTGAAACGGCAAAGAGCCATAAGCTTGAGATGCTTGAAAAGAAAGCGGAAAAGGCTGGTGCTAAAGCACAAAAGGCAAGGAAGAAGCTGCCGCAGCGCAAGGAGTACAGGCTGGTGCGGCATTTCGATGAAAAGACAGGGAAAGTCACCTATGAGCTTCAGACCAATAAGGTACTAAAAAAGCCGAAGAGTGATAATCCCATAACTGCCGCAAACCGCAGGGCGATGATGGAAGCGCAGGGACTGGTGCATGACAAGATATCGGAGGATGAAAAGGATAACTCCGGTGTTGAAGCTGCCCACAGGACAGAAGAGGCTGGTGAAGCCGTTATCGTTCATGCGAGAAATATAAAGCATGGCGTACAGGCAAAGCGAAGCAATAAGGTAGCGGCTCTTGAAAAGAAGCAGTTTAAGGCGGAGGTGAACTTCAGATATCAAAAGTATTTGGAGGAAAACCCGGAGGTCAAAAAGAAAGCCATACAGAAGCGCCTTCAGAAGCAGCGTATCAAGCGTGAGTATGCCAAGGCACTTAAGAAAGGAACGACTGAGGCAAAGCAGGCTGCCGGATATGCAAAAAAAGCGGCAACAACAACCACAAACATGGCTAGAAAAGTAGCAGAGTTCGCAAGGAAGCATATCGGAGCGATAGCGACAATAGGCTTGTTCGGACTCTTTTTTATGCTTATAGCCGCAGGTATATCAAGCTGCTCTGCCGTACTTAACGGTGGACTGTCGGCAACCATGGCAGGAAGCTATCAGAGTCAGCCAGCTCAGCTTGATGCATCGGATGAAGCCATGACCTCAAGAGAAATGGCATTGCAGAACACCATAGACAGCATCGAGGAAGATTATCCCGATTATGACGAGTACAACTATAACCTTGAAGAGATCGGGCATAATCCTTTCACACTGATCAATTACCTCTCAGCGATAAAGGTGGATGTGGTGGCTGCGGACTGTGATGCGGAGATCGAATCGCTTTTTGATGAGATGTATGAGCTGACCCTTACACCAAGGGAAGAGACACGAACCCGCACGGTAACCGTTACGAATGAGGAAACCGGTGAAGAGGAAGAAGTGGAAGAGGAATATACCGTAACGATACTTGATGTGGAGCTTACCCGTAAGCCTTTGGAGGACATCGTTGCGGAGCGTCTTACCGGGAATGATGATGCAAGCGTTTTATATGCGGCATATCAACAGACCAATGGTGCGCTTCAGCAGTTTTATACGCCGCTTGATACGGACTGGTATAGCCTGATAAAGAGCTACTACGGATACAGGAAGAATCCTATTACCGGAGAGAACCAGTTTCACAGGGGCATTGATATCGCAGTACCGGAAGGGACAGAGGTTTATGCCGGACATGACGGAACAGTTACCACGGCAGCCTATGACGATGATTATGGGAATTATATCGTGATCACGGACTCAAAAGGCTTTACCACGAAGTATGCGCATCTTGAAAGTATGAATGTCAGCGCAGGGCAGACTGTAAGGCATGGAGAGATTATAGGTAAGACCGGAAGTACGGGAGCCGTAACGGGAAGCCACTTACATCTGGAGTGCTTATCAGATGGAGAGTATTATAATCCGCTTTTCTATTTTGAAAACGGTAACGGATCCATTTACGGTACGACAGATCCTATCGGTGGCAGTGGTGATGTAGCGGCACTTATAGCAGAAGCGGAGAACTACCTCGGATACCCGTATGTATGGGGCGGTAGCAATCCGTCAACGAGCTTCGACTGTTCGGGTTTTGTGTGCTATGTGCTTACCCACAGCGGTTATTGCAACATGCCAAGAACTACTGCTCAGGGTATTTATAACCAGTGTACACCGATCAGTGCATCAGAAGCGAGAGCCGGAGACATTATCTTTTTCACAGGTACTTATAATTCCGGCAATCCTGTAACTCATGTCGGTATCTATGCCGGCAATGGTCAGATGATACACGCAGGCGATCCGATCAAATACTCTTCCATCAACACACCGTACTGGCAATCGCATTTCTATTCATTTGCGAGAGTTCCAGGGCATTAAGTATAAGGAGGCAAGATGAAAAGAGAAACAATCAAGAAAAACCGCATTCATGCCGCCGAGAAGAAAGAGTATTACACCGAGCGTGAGAAATACTGGGCAAGACTCGAACAGGAAGCGGATGATGCGGAAGCGATGAAGATCATCAGAAAGAAACATATAACGCCTGAGCAGCTGGCACTGTTTAACAGCCTTTCTGAAAAAGAGGTTGCGGACATGATAGCTGCAAGGGATAAGGAATCAAGACAGACCCCGCCCGATGAAGGCGGGGTCTGTCTTGCAGAAAATGAAAAGGAGACAAACGAAAATGCAAAGAAAGTTATCAGTTAGGATTATTGCATCGCTGATCTTATCGGTGATGCTATTTGCACTGCCGGTCGGGGCATTCATTGCGAACAGTTCCACGGCGGTATCGGTATATGCCGAAGAGAGTGTGACGGGTAATGAAGCAGGAACTACAGATGATTCGTCATCAAGTGATGATGCTTCAGATAGTGGTTCTACAGATGAAGGAACAGATACAACAGTTGAGAATCCTACAGGTGGGGATAATTCCGATGCCGGGGATACTTCCAACACAGGAGACAGCACCTCCGAAAATGAATCCGGAGATGGTGAGGACGGTGATGAAACCGGAGCAGATGAACCTACACCCACACCTGAACCTATACCCGAGCCGGAACCCGAGTGTATCTGTGACCACAAGTGCAGCCAGTATGATTACAACAAGGACTGTCCCGTATGCAGTCAGAACTATAAGGACTGCGAATATAAGGAACCGAGCGTAAAGATTACGATCAATACTCCTTCGAGATCGGAAGAGCGTC
>CAZNCH010000138.1:0-3866 GCA_964571555.1 uncultured Lachnospiraceae bacterium
AAGACGAGCTTGCGGATGAAAAAGCACAAATCGGCGTGATTGTGTTTAGCCCCACTGACGGCGGCGGTGACGACTTCAAGCAGCTTTCTGAGAATATATGGCTCGTTAAGCCGCGTTATGTGATTATGCTCGCCACCCTCTTAAGAGAAGCAATCGTTAAAGTATTTGCTGCCAACCGTGCCGCCGAAGGTAAAGACGTCAAGGTTGAGCTGATATATCAATACTTGACCGGTGGTGAGTTTTCCAATCGAATCAGGTACATCCTCGAATCCTACGATGAGATGGCAAAGCAGCTCGATACTGAGAAGAAACAGGCTCAGAAACGCTGGGCAGCACAGGAGAAAATCCTGCAAAAGGTCACGAGCAGCCTGTATGGTATGAGCGGCGACCTCCAAGGTATCGCCGGGCGAGAGATAATCGCGTTGCCAGCCCTCGATGACGACAAAGAAAAAAAGACAGCGGAACCGCGCAGTATTGCTCCGCCCAAACAGACAGGAGTTGATGAAGATGAGTACTAAAATACCCGGTGCAATTGAATCAATCACGTTGGACACAGCAACCTTTCACGGCGTCCCTGTCAATCCTACGCTCATCAACTTCTTTTACGGGAATAACGGTACAGGCAAATCAACCATAGCAAGAGCCATTGACGCAAACGATGGGCTATCTTGGCAAGCCGGTAAAACTGCTGCTGATTATTCGGTTCTTGTCTTCAATCAAGAATTTATAGCAGCGAATTTAGACGATTATGGAAAGCTCAAGGGTGTGTTTACCCTCGGAGAGCAAAATATAAAGACTCAAGCCGCCATTGCAGAAAAAACCGCGCAACGCGCCGACCAAGATAAACAAAACGGTGAAAACACCGTAGCGAAGGAACGCAAGGAATCGGAGCGCACCACGCTTCTTGAAGCGTTTCAACAGCAATGCTGGGCAAAGTCCAAAGCAATCCGGGACGAGTTTCCCGCAACGCAGGAGGGTTATAAAAGACCGATATCGAAGTTTATCGAGCATCTCTTGCAGATAACGGGTACCGTGCAGCATGATATAGGTGCCTTGCGTACTCTGTATGAAACGGCTTTTGACCCCAACGCTAAAGAATACAGTGAGTTTCAACCTACCGGCGCAAATACGAGATTAAAGGGCACTCGCGGTAACGAGCTGCTGGGTAAACCCATCACGAGCAGCAGCGACACGCCGTTCGCCGAATTTATTAAGGCAATCAATGCGACAGACTGGGTACGTCAGGGACACGAACATTATGCGGAAGCCGCAGACGGCAGATGCCCGTACTGCCAGCGCAAGCTACCAGACGGTTTTGAGGATGAGATAGCGGCCTGTTTCGACGGACAATATACGACCGATATAAATGACCTGCGCCTATTTCAAGAAGCCTACGCAAGCGATATGCGCGGTTTCCTTGATGTGTTGAACGGCAACCTTCAGAACCCTTTCCCTCGTATCGATTTAACCGAGTATAAAGCGAAGCTCGCTCTTTTAGAGAAGACAATCGAAGCCAACCTACAACTGATTGCAGGCAAGCTGAGAGAGCCGTCCTCCGTTGTTACTCTTGAAAATGTCAAAACACTGCGTGATGAGATAAATACAATCATTGAGACGTTTAATATACAAATACGCGAAAGTAACAATGTTTTCCGCCTCCAGCGGCAGAAAAAAGCAGAGTGTACGCAAAAGGTCTGGGAGCTTCTCGCCTTTACGCTCCAGAGCGAAATCGTAGCCTATAAAAAACAGCGTAAGGCACTTGATGACAGTATTACCGACCTTCTCAAACAGATCGCAGATGGCACCAAGGCTTCAAAAGCGTTAGAGCAAGAAATAGCCGACCTTAATAAGAACATAACCAGCACCGCTCCGACGGTGAAAAGTATCAATGACAGATTACGCGATTCGGGCTTTCAGGGCTTCACTTTGCGAGAAAAACGTGGGCAGCAGAACGTATATGAGGTGATAAGGCCAGATGGTACTATTGCTGATAACCTCAGTGACGGCGAAAGAAACTTTATAGCGTTCCTCTACTTCTATCACCTTGTGCGCGGTAGCCATGATGACAAGACAGTAAGCAAGGATAAAATCGTAGTTATTGACGACCCTGTTTCCAGCATGGACAGTGGCGTTCTGTTCATCGTCAGCACTATGGTTCGTGAAATGGTAGGAGTTTGCTTTAATAACGCCGAGTACCGCGACCAAGAGCGTGAGGTTCATGGCGACTATATCAAGCAGATATTTGTTCTGACGCACAATGTCTATTTTCATCGAGAAATAACATACAACTACACGAGCCGATTTCATTGCGTGTCGTTCTATGTTGTGAGCAAAGCGAGTAACATCTCTGCCATTAGGCACTGCGTCCGCCAAAGCCAAAAGACTCCGACCGAGCAAGAAAACTTTAACCCCGTCCAAAACTCCTATGCTGCGCTTTGGAGCGAATATAGAGAAGTCGATACGACGATACCGCTAATGAATGTAATTCGTCAAATTCTGGAGTACTACTTCATGCAGCTGTGTGGTTACGACGGCATGAACATCCGCAACCGCGTGCTGGATAAACATCGGGATAAGTTTATCGTGCCTGTTGAGAACGGCGAGCCGGATTACACAAAATGGCATCTCGCAACTGCTATGCTCTCATACCTCGGTGCCAGTTCCGTTGGCTTTTCCGACGGTCTGAATTACGTCGATGACTGCGTCGATATCGAGCTTTACAAATCCGTGTTCAAACTGATATTTGAAGCCTTAGAGCAAGAACAGCACTACAAGATGATGATGGGCGAAGCGTGATAAAGTAGTAAATACCATCGCACATTTAGACCCTCAACACAAGAATCGGAGGTGAGAGCCGTGACGTGGGAAGAATACTACGAGAAATTCTACGACTGGGCAAACAGTACACAGATCAGCCGGATATCGAAGCTCACAAGCTTTGGCTCCGCCGACGAGATTTGCGAGGTAGCTATTGAACTAAGCGACGAAGCAGCAGCGACGCGGCTTATCAAAAAAGCAGTCGCCTCCGGCGTAGTCTTTTCAGCCGACCAGATCATCGAGCTGATGGACGCGCTGGGCGAGGACGGTATGGACTGCGCCATCGCCGCCAGCAAGTGTACATTTACACGAGAGCAGCTCGACGATTTGTGCTGCGCTGCGTCAAACGATGTCTTTGAAGAAGCTGCATCCAGAAGCGGGATCGACTACTACGGAGACGATGACGAGGAGCTTGAGCCGGAAGACGTCGATGATGATTTCTTCATCGAGCATGAGCCCCAGCCCAAGATAGGCTTCTTTACCAAGCTCGGTATTGCCCTTGGAGTCGCATCTGTTCTCGACAAGGGACACAAGAAACATAACGGGCGCTGCAACGGCGACTGTGCTCACTGCCCGCCGCATTACGGCTATCGCTACGGTCGCTGGTATTATGGACATCACCATCAGCATGGGTGCGAGTTCGGCGGCAACAAAGGATTATGAGTATGACAAAAGATGAATTTGAAAAAGCCGTGCGCTCACTCTTTGAATCACACGGCTATACCAAAATCGTTATATCCCGTCATCTGTTCGGAATGCAGATGGACGTTTCAGCAAAGGACAAGACCGGCAAAAAGCGTCAGTTTGAATGTATGCCGGAGCACAAGCACGGCAAAGACTTCATCACCATCAAGAAAGTCGGCGGACTCGACTGGATTGATGAGCTTGAAGCTCTGAACGCGATTTTCGATGATTAAAGGCAAAAAACCGCCCGTGAACAACCGTAAATCGGCTGCTCACGGGCGGTTGGCGTTTTGTCCATAAGGCGCGTCTACATCGGTATAAATGTCAACCAGTTCATACGTTGGGTTGGCATCGATGACCGATTT
>CAZNCH010000139.1:0-3850 GCA_964571555.1 uncultured Lachnospiraceae bacterium
CCCGTTATCAACGACCTGCTGCCGACGCTCCTTTCCACCGTGGGCGATCTGTTCGAGCAAATTCTGAACATGCTGTTCAGCGTCCTGCCTGAGCTGATTCCCGTAGCCGTGGACGCGGTCATGACCATTGTGGACGCGCTCATCGACAATTTGCCTTTGTTAGTGGCGGCGGCATTGCAGCTCGTCACTACTTTGGTCAACGGCATCGGCACGGCTCTGCCAGACCTTATCCCTGCGGCGGTGGAGGCTGTGGTGACAATCGTTCAAGGGTTGATCGATAACATCGACCTTGTTATCGACGCGGCGCTCCAGTTGGTAGAGGGATTGGCGAAAGGTATTCTAGACGCAATCCCTGTATTGATCGCCGCGCTGCCGAAGCTCATCACGAGTCTCATCAATAAGCTCTTGTCAGCCATCCCGCAGATTATTCAGACGGGCATTACGCTCCTGGTTGCCCTCGTTGAGGCGCTCCCGGAAATCATCGACGCGATTTGCGAGGCGATTCCGCTGATCATTGAAGGTATCGTGACGGCGGTGACAGAGAACCTTGACGACATCATTGAAGCTGGCGTTCAGCTGTTCGTGGCGCTCATTACTAATCTCCCAAAGATTATCGTTGAGGTGGTCAAGGCAATCCCCAAAATCATCTCGGCGATTATCACGGGCTTCAAAAATAGCTTCGGCAACATCGCATCCACCGGCAAAGACCTGTTTACGTCCATCACGACCAGCCTTGGGCAAGCGATTACCGACATCGTGGCGGCGCTTCCGGCCATTATCACAGGAATCGTGGACTTCTTCAAGTCGATGTTCAGCAACATCGCTGAGGTCGGCATGAACCTGCTGGGCTCCATCGTGACGCGTATCTCGGAGGTTATCACGAAGGTCAAAACGGCTGTGGGCAATGTCGTCACGAATATCAAAACGGCGCTGAGTTCTAAACTGAGCGAGATTGCCCAGACGGGGCAGAATCTGCTGAACGGCATCGTGCAGAACGTCTCGTCCGTCATCACCACGGTAAAAACAGGCGTGGGCAATATCGTCACGTCCATCAAGGACTTCATCGTTGGAAAGGCAACGACGATAGCATCTGCCGGTCAGAGTCTTTTGAACAACATCACGACCAATGTTCAATCGGTCATCTCCAACGTTACTACCAAGGTCGGCAATATCCTGACAAGGATAAAGGACAAGATTTCCGGCTACGCCAGTACGATTGCGACCACCGGCTCTACGCTGTTTGGCAGCCTGACGCGCAATATCTCAACCGTTACCAGCAACATCGTCAACACCTGCTCGGGTATTCTGACTAAAATCAAGAACGCTTTCTCTGGTGGCGTTTCGAGCTTGGTGAGCATCGGCTCCAACCTAGCGGGCGGCATCTGGTCTGGTCTTCAGAACGCGGCAAGCGGGCTGTACAGTAAGATCACCAACATGTGCAGCAACCTATGGAAGCGCGTCAAGAACTTCTTCGGCATCAGCTCTCCGTCCAAACTGTTCAGGGACACCATCGGTACGAACCTCGCGCTGGGCATGGGCGTCGGCTTTGTGGATGAGATGAACGACGTGGCCGAAGACATGCAGGCCGCTGTCCCGACCACGCTCGACGGTCCCCAAGTCGATATGGGCGGTGTGGTTGGCGGGAACAAGGGCGGCAACGGAACTGCCGTAGCCTTTGGCACTGGCGGTCCGCTCATCACGATTCAGCAGATGATCGTCAGAAGCGAAGAGGACATCCGCGCCATCTCCCAGCAGCTCTACAACATGATGCAGCAGTCGAGCAGGGCGCAGGGGTATTTCACGACGGCGTAACCACCCAATTCTACTCCCGCAGGAGAGGTCAAACAAGCCTTTCCTGTGGGAGTTTCTTCTATTATATTACAGCATCTCACGCTCGGCTGTGTTCATCCAGTCTTGGCTCGGAAAGGAGAGAAATTCATGGGCTTTACCTTCAACGGCGTAACATCAGCCTCTATGGGCATCCGCGCCCGCTTGACGAGCTGGCAGTTTATCCCGGCTGTGAGCAACAACACGGTATCGATTCCGGGAAAGGCTGGAGTCGCCGACTTTGGCGCGAACAAACTGAGCCGTCGTATCAGCGTCAAGTGCGGTGTGAATCCCACAGGGAGCATGAGTGCGCTCATCGGCAAACTGGATGCTTTAGCCGCGTGGCTCGACCCCGTGAACGGCGTGCAAAGGCTGGTGTTTGATGAACTGCCAGACAGGTACTTCACAGCGCGGCTTGACGCCGCCATCGACTGCACGAGATTGATTCGCGGCGCAGGGTCGTTCGATCTGGACTTCTTCTGCCCTGACCCTTTCGGCTACGCCGTGACCGATGAGAACTTCACGCTGACCGCCACGGGCACGCACACCATCATCCGCACGAAAGGCAACGCTGTGAGCTTGCCGGAGTATCGGCTCATGGGCGAGGTCATCAACAACAGCTCCGCCAGATGGTTCAAAATTACAACAAATGATGTAGCTCTGACAATCTCCGGCAGACTGGCGGCCAACGAGGTGCTGGTCATCGACTCCGCCAACATGACGGCAAAGGTAGTAGATACGGACGGTGTGCTGGTAAAGAACGGACTGCCGTTCCTGTCGAGTTTGAATCTGCCTGAACTGAATATGGGCAGTAACAGCGTGTCTATTGAAGCCGAAGGATGTACGTTCACGTCCTTGGCGATTCAAGCAAAGAGTAGGTGGAGGTAATCATGGCTGTCATATCGATCTTATCCGCTCAGTCGGATTTCACGGGCGAGATGCCGGTATCGAGCCATTCGCAAGGCTTGTGGCGCTTCAATACAGTTAGCGTCTCGGAGGACAACGTTGTGTCTTTCCCGGATTCCTCGGACTACATGCGCCCCGCTGTTCTCGTCGGCTCGGACTATGCTCTCTCATCTGATGCTGTTTTCGGTAACAGCTTAGAGCTGAACGCCGAGGGCTCAACAAGTTACCTCCGCGTCACCAATGACGGCACGATGTTCAGCCCGCTCTACCGCCGTTTTGCCTTTGGCGGCTGTTTCAAGTTTCCTGCCGTCCCAACAACCGCAATGCCTTTACTGTCGGCGCAATCCTCTGGCGATACGTCCTTGTTCCGCTTAGAGCTTTCTAACGGGCGTTTGGTCGTCATGCTGTGCGGCTCCACCGGCTCGACATGCTATCTCTACCCCGAAACCTTTCTGTTCCAGCCTAACTGCTGGTATTTCATCGGGGTAACGGTGGACACAGAAGCAAAGGGTGTGCAAGTGGTCATCGGCGATTATGCCGCAGGCTCGTTCTACACGTCGCCGGTGAGAACCTATAACACTCCGATGAACACGGCTTCGGAGGCTGATCTCTTAATCGGCGCGTGGGATTACGAGCACGAGGGCAATATGACCTGCGCCTCGATGTTGGTCGATGATGTGTTTATTGAAACGGACTCCAACTTGACAGCGTTTCTTTTGGAGCGCCAGTTCTTGACGAGCAGAGTTGCGGACGCCGGAAACATCACCTGCGACGTGTGGTCGAATCCCGGTACTGTGACGCTCAAGAATATCGACGGCGCGTATCCGCCTGTCGGTGACTGCATCACGCGGGCGGTAGCCTATGACATCACCGGCTCAGGCAAGGCGGCGTGGGATTTTGCGTATCTGTCCGGCTCTACCAGTCTTGGCGGGGTAGAAACCTCCACCAGCTCTGATCTCCTGAACTGGACAGACTGGTCGCCCGTGGACGGCGAGGGGAATATCACCAGCCCGGTCGCCGAGTATATCAAATTCAGAATCACACTCTGCACAAACGACACCACGCGCACGCCGCGCTTCAATGAGCTGCGCGTCTACGATATTCCGAATAAGCTGTT
>CAZNCH010000140.1:0-3816 GCA_964571555.1 uncultured Lachnospiraceae bacterium
ATTCATGGTACAATTTTTAGCTTAGATACTGCGCCGTGAATAATCTGGGATTAATGATAATACTATTTTTTTGTCTTGAAAAATATTTTTTTGGAGGGAAATGTGACATACGAGCGACGTTCTGCGCAGACTCTCAAAAGAACAAGCGTCGTTCTCCCCGCGTTTTCCACGCGTGGCGAACGCGCCGCGCGCGCTATAACGATAAAAAAGAGCGTGACACTGAGTAAACTCAGCCACGCTCTTTATTTATCGTTGCAACGCTTGTTCTTAAGCGTTCATCTGTGCGGCTACTTCTGCGGCGAAATCTTCATTTTTCTTTTCCATGCCCTCGCCGACTTCATAACGAACAAACTTGGCGATCTTGAGTTCCTTGTTCACGGACTCAAGATACTTGCCGACGGGCTGCTTTCCGTCTTCCGCCTTCACGTAAACCTGATCCAGCAGACAGATTTCCTTGAGCTGCTTGGAAACACGGCCTTCCACCAGACCGCCGAAAATCTTATTCTCAACAATCTCCGCCTTGTTTTCCAGCGCGATCTGTGCCAACTGCGCAATCGCTTCCTTGGAAAGGAAGTTGAACAGATAGTTCATATTGCTTTTCTTCTCTTCGTAGATCGCAACATCCTCCGCGCTCCAGACTCCTGCTTTCGCTTTGTCGATCACGCTCTGCAGGATCGGCTTCGGCAGAGACGCCGGGTCATTCAGAGAACTGTCCACGATGATTTCACGCAGTTTTGCGATCTCGGCATCGGACATCTCCGCTCTGGAAACATACTGCGGGTTCATCGCCGCAACCTGCATTGCAATGTTGGTCAGCGCTTCCCTGGCTGCATCGGAGGAATCCCCCGTTCCCGCAACCAGTACGCCGATCTTTCCGCCGCCGTGAATATATGTAGCGACGCAGTCGCCTGTTACCTTTTCGAATCTTCGGATGGAGAGCTTCTCGCCGATTTTCAGCGTTCTCTCATCCAACTCCGCCTTCATATCAAGGATCGCGCAAACATCTTCGCCGTCTCCCGCCTGATCTGCGGAAACCGTAAGCGCCTTTTCGGCAACATCCTGTACGAACTCCTGGAACACAGAGTTCTTGGCAACGAAGTCCGTCTCGGAATTCACTTCCGCAACAACTGCCGTATTGCCGTTCACCGCAACTCTGGTGATCCCCTCTGCTGCGATTCTGCTTGCCTTCTTCTCAACCTTTGCAGCGCCGGACTTCTTCAGCACCTCAACGGCTGCTTCCATATCGCCGTCGGTCTCGGTCAGAGCCTTCTTACAGTCCATCATGCCTGCGCCGGTCATTTCTCTTAATTCTTTTACCATTGCTGCTGTAATTGCTGCCATCTTACGCCTCCTCTGCTGCAACAACTTCCTCGATATCGGAAGTTCCCGCCTCTGCTGCTTCACCTTCTGCTTCCGTCATTGCCTCCGCAACATCCTCCGCTGCGCCCTGGTTCGCTTCGATGACGGCGTCCGCCATCTTGCCAACGATCAGTTTCACGGCACGAATTGCATCGTCGTTGCCAGGAATGACGAAATCGAGTTCTTCCGGATCGCAGTTTGTATCGGCAATACCGATCAGAGGAATGCCCAGTGTATGCGCTTCCTGTACGCAAATTCTCTCTTTCTTGGGATCCACAACGAAAATCGCATCGGGGATTCTCTTCATGTTCTTGATCCCGCCAAGGTTCTTCTCCAGTTTCTCCCATTCCTTCTTGATCTCAATGACTTCCTTCTTGGGAAGCACGTCAAACGTACCGTCCTCAGACATTCTCTCGATGTCTTTGAGTCTCCTGATTCTGCTCTGAATGGTCTTGAAGTTGGTCAGCATACCGCCGAGCCATCTCTCATTGACATAAAACATGCCGCAGCGCTCCGCCTCTGTCTTCACTGCGTCCTGCGCCTGCTTCTTGGTGCCCACGAAAAGGATCGTACCGCCCTGAGAAGCGATGTCAGCCACCGCATTGTAAGCGGTGTCCACCATACCTACGGACTTCTGAAGATCGATGATGTAGATTCCGTTTCTCTCGGTGTAAATGTACGGAGCCATCTTGGGGTTCCATCTGCGTGTCTGGTGTCCGAAATGCACACCGGCTTCGAGCAGCTGCTTCATTGAAATAACGCTCATTTGTTTCTACCTCCATTGGTTAGATGCTTCCGCCCGTATCATCCTTCTGATCGCCGCAGCCCCTTTGAAACCGTTTTCAAAGGACAGTTCCGCGGACCGGATCCTCCGTCTACAGGCGTGAATATTCAGGCAAATGCCCAGTAACTTAAATATGATATCACAACAATTTCCCGAAAACAAGGTGAAAATCATATTTTCGTCTGTTTTTCTATTTATGATAGGTCTTCACTTCAAAGGAGTCGAAAATGCATTTTCTGGCGGCGCGAAGATCGGCAAGTTCTCCCGCCTGCATCATCTGGACGGCAATGTTTCCGATCGCCGTGCCCTCGGACGGTCCCGCATAGACGGTGCGTCCGCTCTTCTGCGCGGTCAGGCGGTTCAAATATTCCGCATTGGAGCCGCCGCCGACAATGTTCACCGCATCGTAATGTCTGCCGGTCATTTCCTCAATCCCCTCGATGCTCTTCGCGTAACATTCCGCCAACGACTGATAAATGACGGTCGCCACCTGTCCGAGGTTCCTTGGAACCTGCTGCCCCGTTTCCCTGCAATAGTTGCAAATCTCATCCGTCATATTCTCCGGCGCCAGGAAGCGGCGGTCGTTCACATCGACGCGGCTTACAAAAGTTTTCTCATCCTCCGCCATCTCGCAGATCACGGCGAAAGGATATTTCCCGCCCTTTGAATCCAAATTCTCGCGCCGCACGGACTGAATCATCCACAGACCCATGATGTTTCGAAGATAGCGGTAACGATGATCGTAGCCGCCCTCATTCGTAAATCCGAGCTGCATGCTCTTTTCCGTGCAGATCGGCTGAAGAATCTCCGTCCCGAGCAAAGACCAGGTACCGGAACTGATGAAGAGCGCTTCGCCCTCCGGCGCCGGAACCGCAATCACCGCCGACGCGGTATCATGGCTCGCAACCTGCATCACCTCACAGGTGAAGCCGACCTCGTCCGCAATCTCCCGCTTCAGCGCGCCAACCGTCGTCCCCGGCATGTGAAGCGGACAAAACAGGTTCTGCGGAAGTCCCAGCAGATCCATCAGTTCATAATCCCAGTCGCCGGTCTCCACATTCACCAGCTGCCCCGTCGTTGCCATCGTATATTCACTCTGCTTGACTCCGGTCAGCATATAATTATAATAATCCGGACTCATCAGAAGACAATCGGCAGCGGCAAGCACCGCAGGCTCCATGATTTTCACAGACATCAATTGGAAAATCGTGTTAAAGGGCATTTTCCGGATGCCGTTACGCGCATAGAGTTCCCGCTCCGGCAGAATGCGGAAGACCTCGTCGTCCATTCCTTCGGTTCTCTCGTCGCGGTAACCGTAGGTCTCGCCCACGATCTTGCCCGCTTGATCCAACAGCACGTAGTCCACGCCCCAGGTATCGATGCCCAGAGTGAGCGGGATTTTGCCGACTTCCTTACATTTCTTCAACCCGTTTACGATCTCACGAAAAAGCGCTTTCACATCCCACACGAGATGCCCGTTTTTCTTCTGCATACCGTTTTCAAAGCGGTAGATTTCCTCGATCTCAAACTTCCCGTTCTCAAGATGACCGAGGATGTGACGTCCCGAAGACGCCCCGATATCAATTGCAAGATAGTAATTGCTCATGTTTTTCCTCCCGGATAGATACAAGTAACCTGATGCTCTACGAAAAAATCGATCAATCTTTGATCCG
>CAZNCH010000141.1:0-3766 GCA_964571555.1 uncultured Lachnospiraceae bacterium
TGTGAATAACACCAAAAAAGTATACCACCCGCTAAGAAAAAAGCAGACCAAAAACGCCAAGATAAAAGTGTACCAGAAGGCCCCCAAGCACCATCAAAAAGATAGACCATGTGCTAATGAAATAGTACCAGCTAAATGGTTGAAGAGAGGCGTTCAGGCATGATACAATACAGATGCTTTTACTGGCAGGGAGGATAGGGCAACGCAGAGATGCGACCCGAGCGCCTTGTCAGGTTTGGCGGAAGGGCGATGTGAACAACGTCGCTCTTTTCTAAACGAAGAAGCAGGCACGTGATGTTCGTACCTGCTTGGGTAGTGGCTTGTTTCAGATGAAGGAAGGTCAACCACCGTAACATATCCCGCCGTAGCTTATCCCGCCGCAGCGAATCGCCCTTCTGGAAAACCAAAGCGATAAATCTCAGGGGGTTTGGGGGACAGAGTCCCCCATGCATTGATTGCGGTAAGATTCCAGTTCCTGTTGAAGCTCTTCTATGGTTTTCTCAGCTTCGAGAAGCTCTTGAAAAAGCAATAGATAATCGTCGCAATGCTCATCGCAAGAGCAGTATTCGTGGAAAGGGCAAGATGGAGAAGTGCTTAACGTCATAACCCTTGATCCTTCTGTATTGTGCTGACTTTTGTAGCTTGCTTTATTAAAGCCGCGACGCGAGATTCGTCAAGACGGTAAGACGTGTCCGTGTTCATATTGAGTACGAACGAGCGGTATGTTACTCTATCAATGAGCGCGGCAACCATCATGTTATTGTCAAACAGTGTAGCCCATGACGAGAATTCGAGGTTGGTGGTAATAATGACGCTGGCCCGCTCTGAACGCTCAGAAACGACGTGGAACAGTAATTCAGACTGAAACCGGTTGAAGGTCAGATAACTCAGTTCATCGATTATGAGCAAGTCAAGACCTGATAGCGCGTTTTCCAGCTTACTCAAGCGCTTCTCGTTCGAAGCTTCAACCAGTTCAATGGCAAGATTGCCCGCATTGTAAAACCGTACCTTGAAGTTATTCATGCAAGCGGCAAAGCCCAAGGCAGTCGCAAGATGCGTTTTACCAGAGCCGGGATTTCCGATCATGACGATATTTTGTTTGTTGGTGATGTATGCACAGCTTGCAAGTTCACGTATAGCGCTGTCGGTAACGTGCTGTAGGCGGGACGTGTCAAACTCGTCCAGCGTCTTGACATCGGGGAAATGGGCGGCCTTGATGCGACGATTCTGTCCGGAATGCTGCCTGATTTCAGACTCGCGACGCATTATGCGGACGAGAAACTCGTCGTAACCATCGCTTGAGGACAAAGTGCGTATAATGTCTTCATAATTGACAAACGATGGCAAACGGAGAGTTTTAGCGTACATTTTGATCTTCTCTTGATTAACGGTACTGGTGTCGGCGTTATTGCTCATCCGGGGTTCCTCCTCTATATATAAGTGCGTCGTATGGACTTAAGCTGACAGGCGGAATCTTAATATCATTTTCGGCGGAAATATGTAATGGGGCAGGAGGGGTAGATGCACTCTTTCTTTCACGTCGGGAGGTCACTGGATTACTTGTCTGCAATAAAGGCTCTATGGCATCGAAGGTTGCGCCAGTGTCCAGCATCTCCAACAAGTGCTCGGAATCTTCGAGATAGTACTTCAGAATACGGATAATCTTCGTTGGGTCATCAAGTTCCTTGATAAAGCGGTATAGGCGTGGAGGGATGGTGTCTTTAATTGGGCGCGCATTGTAAACGCTTGTGGGACGTGCTTCAAGCAAGGCCATGTAATGCTCCAGCTTATACACCGGCTTTGTATTGACGCCGTATTGTCGTGTGTATGATACGATCAGGTCATTTTTATGGTGGATATCAAGTTTATTGCCATATGCCTTAACTGTCACCGACTTGCCGACAAGGGATGTTGGTACTGAATACTTCTGACGATCGTAAACGACAAGCGAGAATTCGTTGGGCGAAATCGTTTTGGTATCGCTAGTATCAAAACGATATGGCGGAAATACGGTGAGGGCGCGCCGAGTTTCCAGCATCAACTGCGCGACGGTTGCATCTTTACTATCGATTTTGTGCTTTTCTCTGTACTTCTGGCAATAATCGATGAACTTATTGTTGAGTTCGTTAATGTCTTTTACACGTGGAACAGGAACCAATACATTCTTACGAATGTAGCCGACGAGGTTCTCAACCAATCCCTTCTCATTCCCGGATGCAATGTTACAGAATACCGGCTTGAAACAGTAATGTGCGGCAAAGTTGCCATAGTACTCCTGCGTTTTTGCGCAGTGGCCGAAACCTTCCTTTACGGCAACCTTGGCGTTATCAAAAATGACGCGCAGCGGTATACCGCCGAAATGCTCAAAGCCGCATAATAGGCCTTCTAGAAAGGACTCCTTATTCTGTCTGTAGAATGCCTTACAGAAAATGTCACCACTGAAGCACTCTCGCATACAGAAATAGTTAAGAGAAATCCGCTCGCCGTTGACATAGGATTTAGCTTCGCCCCAGTCAATCTGAACGGCCTCACCGGGAGCGTAAGCGAGGGGTATGAAGACTTTCGTTGTTTTCATGATCTCTCGGATTTCTGCGACTGCGCGACGGACAGTGCTCTCACAGCCAGTGAACCCTTTCTCTTCGCAGAGACGTACATAAATCCTTCTGGCTGTATGAAATTGCTTTGACAAGTGCTCGATTTCGTCCTCGCGGAGACAAGCCTTGATAAACTCAAGGTGTTCTGGTTTTAGTACAGACGCCGTTCCTGTACCCGACTTGCGTTCCCAGGGAACTGCCGCGCCTTCGATATACTTTTTTACCGTAGAGCGAGAGATGCCGAGTATGCTTGCTATAGCACGCTGGCTTTTATTTTCCCGTTCATAGAGGTAACGGATGTCGTTGTAGAGTTTGCTGTCAATGCACATGACTCCACCTCCCTCTCTCCAAATGGACGCATCTATAAGATTAACACCTATTATAGAGACTAAAACACACATAGTCAATAGCAGGAGGCAGAATTAATGGAAAAGTTGACAAACCAGACGGTGGGCAGCCGAGTCAAACAGTTACGCTTAGCTCTTGGAAAATCGCAGGAAGAATTTGCGAAAGATATCAATATGACGGCAGGCTATATCAGCCAAGTGGAAAATGAGATAAGCCAGCCCTCCGACAGAACGGTAGAAGCGATCTGCGGCGCGTATAGCATCAGCCCAGAGTGGCTGAAACGCGGCATCGATATGCCTGATCTTCTTGATATTGGTAATAGGTATCAATTAGAAAGAGAGCAACTCCCAGAGCGAGTCCGGACGCTGCGAAAGATGCGGGGCTTATCTCAGAATGCGTTTGCCGATAGACTGGGTTTCTCGACTTACCACGTTAAGGCAATAGAGATGGGCAGAGTAAGTGCGTCTGGTGCATTGCTTCAACAAATAGCAGTGACCTTTAATGTTTCACTCCAATGGTTGCGCACAGGTAATGGTGAAATGGAAGAGACAATTACAGAGAAAAAGGAACGATTAACGCATTCTGAGCTGTTGACAATCAACGAGTATATGGAAAACAACGACATGGCGCGTAAAGCGGTACTTCATGCAATGAAGTGTGGTGCAGATATATGGACACGTATTGATGAAATGCTTGGCTGCGAAAAGCAATCTTGAAAACTGTTGCTACCGAGTATGAAATCATGTAACATAAAGTTTAGAAATGGTACGGTTTTTTGTTAGCACTGAAGCCGAAAATGGTATGGTTTTCAATTGGCGAATACA
>CAZNCH010000142.1:0-3742 GCA_964571555.1 uncultured Lachnospiraceae bacterium
CTAGAGCGTCCGGTTCATACCCGGGAGGTTGAGAGTTCAAGTCTCTCTCTCGCTACGAAGTAAAACCCGAGGGTTCAGACCCTTGGGTTTTTTGTCGATATATTTTCCGAATTTAATTTCTGAAAGATTTGCGTCGTATGGTTTTTCGGTTTACATAGTTAGTTTAATATGGTATTCTTTAACAAGATATGCAGGACAAGGGGTCAGCGCGCCCTTTGATATGTTACAAAATTGTTACAGGAACTGCATGGAAGGGGAAGAGATTTCCTGTCGATATCAGAAACAATTACAGAAGCGATATCGGAAACAGTTTGATTCAGTTTGAATGATTGATCAGGAGGTTCATAATGAAAGGGAAAAGAATTCTGGCAGCAATGCTGACACTGGCAATGATCTTGACGTCCGCATCCTTTGCTACCGCTGTCGGCGCGGAAACGCTGCAGCGAAATGCCGAAAATTCCGTCGTTACGGAGTCGGAGAAGACAGAATTACCGGCGCAGACGACGGAAGAGGGAACAACGGAACCGCTCACCGAGACGGAAGCATTAGCGCCTGCGGAAGCAGAAGGGGAAGCTGTGCCTGAAGTTTCCGTTGTGACGCAGGAAGACGGAAATCAAATCGATGACGGAGTCGACGCGGGCAATGAAGATGCAATCGATGAAGAAATAGAAGAAGCACCGGAGGAAGTTCCGGAAGAGGCATTCGCGGAAGAGGATAAATTGACAGAAAGCGCCCTTGAATTGATGGCGCCGTTTGTGTTGACCAATGAAGAAACGTTTACCGGTCCTAAAACCCTCACCCTGAAGGCTGAATATATTCCGGATCCGATTACAGGAAAAGCGCAGAAAACATATACTGCCCCCACCGTGCAGTTGCCGGCAGGAACGGAGGAAATCCCCGCCGGTATTTTCGGTCTGATTCCGGGAGATGAAGATGACGATGATTATGAGGCGGCGTACGGAGTGCTGAAGCATGTCACTAAGATTGAATTCGACTCCTGTAGTGAAACGCTTAAAACATTGCATGCCGGCGCATTCAGAGAGAGCGCGATTCAAAACATTACGCTTCCTGCCAATGTGGAAACAATCCCGGCAGACTGCTTTAAAGATTCCAAAGGACTCGCTAGGGTGAATCTGTCCAATGTTACGGAGATCAAAGAGAGTGCCTTTGCATCAACGTCTTTATCTTCAGTGACAATGAAGAAGGTAACTGCAATCGGGAAAAACTCGTTCAAGGATTGTTCGTCACTGACCACCGTGGACCTTTCCGCTGCAGAAACGATTGGAGCAAATGCTTTTAACGGATGTTCCAAACTGAGCGGTGTGAAATGGGGGACGACCTTAAATAAAATCGGCGCAAGCGCCTTTTCGGGGTGCGGCTTTACGACGTTGAATTTGGACACGATAACCGCTGAGATCGAGATAGGAAATCATGCGTTTGCTGAAAACAAAACGCTTCAGAGCGCGATCGTGCCGAGGAAGTTAAAGAAGATTTCCAAGGGCATGTTTGAGAACTGTACGGAAATGACGGGCGTTACAATGCTTGGCTACAATGAGGAAAGCAACGGCAATACGACGACTGAAATCGGCAAAAATGCTTTCTACAACTGTTCTTCTTTAAAGAAGATCGATATCGGACGCAATGTCCACACGATCGGGGATAACGCGTTTGATGAGTGTAGAGTACTGAACGAGGTAAATTTCCATTATAAGGATTGGGACGGGGACGAGGGTGATGCTTATCCGTCGCACATCACGATTCCGACCAGTGCTTTCCCGACCAAGAACGTTTCCTCAAAAGCAAAAATGAAGGATTATGACAGATTGGTGAAGGATTATGCGGATCGAAAAGGGTACGTTTATGAATCCCTGCATCCTGACTATAGGATTACTCTTTTCAGTCATAATTCCGGTTCGGTTACGCCGTCGGTCAGCCTGGCGAAACCCGGTGACAAGGTGGATCTTGTTGTGAAGCCGGCGGAAGGCTATGTACTCAAATCGGGTTCCTTGACATTGAGCGAATCTTTGAATCCGCTTCCCGATCCTGAACTGATCTCTATCAAGAACGACACGCAAACCTTCCGGTTCACGATGCCTGCGGGAGACGTTAAAATCAAGGCGGAGTTTGTTACCATCGATAAAGCAATTACAGGCAATCTGGTTGCCAGTTTTGATCCGGTAGAATATTATAATGCCGAGAACAAGACCCTCGTCTTTGATAAGGCGGGAAAGAAAACAAAAATTTCTGTCATCGATGATAACGGCGCTGTCGGACTCTGGAATTTCGACATCAAGAGTACGAACACGGACAGCGTCAGCATCACATCGCTCGGCGTCATTACCGCGATGCAAAAGGGGACGTCCAGCGTTTCTCTGATTGCAAAGGGGAATAAGAACAAGAAACTGATTTTCAGTGCGGAAGTACAGGACGATACGATCATCGATACGATTTCGTTCGACAGTTTTTTCAAAACGGCGACAATTCCCGGTGCGACTCTGATTGCGCCGGATCGGATCACCGATGAAGATTCGGATGATTATGATAAAGATTTCGCCGCCGATCCCACCGCTGACCGCAAATACTGGATCGTACAATATGATCTGGCTACCCTTGTGCGCGGAGATGAAAGTTTTCTGTCGGAATTGGAGGCTTTCGAAGCTTTGCCGGAAGGGCAGGCTGCGCCGGAGAATCGGGAGTCCGTTCTGGCGCTCTCTTCGTGGGCGTCTACAGATAAAGGGATTGCTTCGGTTGCGTCGAAGAATTCCAAGACGAATTCGAACACGGTGACCGTAGTCAAGAAATCCAGCGGTGAAACCTTTATTTCCGCAAGAATTACGAATCGTGATCCGGAGGCGACGTATGCCTTTGGCGGATTCATTGTGCGGGTACTGGATTCGACGCCGAGATTGCGTGCATCGAATTATGTGATCAACCGTATCAAAACAGGCGGGGAAGAATTGCAGTTTGTTGAAGTTTATAACAAACAAATTGAAAGAAGAATGCCGCTCCAGGTGGTGACGAAAAAGGTGGATAAACTTGCAAACGTCACATGGACGGAGTTCAACCAGTTGAATATCCTTCCGTCGGACGGCACCTATTACCTTGCACCGACTGCCGCCTGCAATGTGCAGGAAGGCGCAAGCGCAATCTATGAAAACAAACTGTATATTGAAGGATATTTTCAGGGTTCCGACATTTCGTTCCATGTGCCGCTTGAGAAGGTCGAGGTGATCAACGAGCCGTTGAAGCCGAAACTCTCTTATGAGGGCAATATCAATTTGTTCTATAACCATAAAGCGAATCAGACCGCAAAGATTCTGACCGGTCTGAAAAATGAAAAAGTAGACTATGACAAGACCAAACTGGTGTCCCAAGAAAACAAAGCGAAGGCGGGATCTCAGACGCCGGATGCATTTGCCAATAATTTCGAGATTCTAAGAGATGCGGAGGGTTCTAGCGACACGACCATTGTGATCGGAAGGACGGAGAATGAGTTAAAGTCAAAAAACGGTCAAGTCGTAACGACAGGCTATTTATACCTTTATTTCAAGAATTATACGGAACCGGTGATCCGAAAGGTTACAATACCGACAACGAATTCCGCGCCCAAGTTGCATCTGGACAAATCGACCGTGTCAATCAGCGACAGGTGTGAGGATCCGGAGATCGAAGTCAAGGTGCTGAATCAGCGTAATGAGGTTATCAATTTCTTCAGAACCTTAAGTGACGGCTCTGAAGAGAG
>CAZNCH010000143.1:0-3696 GCA_964571555.1 uncultured Lachnospiraceae bacterium
TCACGGATGTCATCAAACTTGTCTCCCTGAGCAGCGATATCAAACTGCGCTGCAAGGACTTCTTCATTCACATGCCTGTTAAAAAGGAATATCTGAAAGCTGATACTGGGATCGAAGTAGTTGATCAGCTGTGAGTACAGCCCCAGGATATCCGCCCTCTCCTCTTCATCAAGCAGGACGTAATTGATGTCGTTAAACTCGATCATCTTTGTGTAATAGTTCTTTCTGACTTTGCAGATGCCGTCCTTGTACATCTTGTCAAAGGTTATGGTTTGCTGTGTGGAAATCTGTTTACCGGACTGTGTTGCGTCGCCGGATAATTCTTTCTTAAGCTTCTTTAACTTCAGATGCTCAGAAAGCGTAAGCCCTGTAAACTTCTGAACAAGCGATACGGTAGTTGCAGGCTTCTTAACCGGCTTAGTCTTCTGCTTTACCGCCGCGCTCTTCTTTCCACTTTTTTTGTTTGCGTTCAAGAGCTTCCACCTCCTTTTCTTTTTCTTCTCTTTCTTTCAACTGCTCGTAGAGGTTTTCTACCTTATATCTGCGTATCCCGGGCCGGATAAATTTCATCTCTATGACCTGCTTTAAATACTGCTCCGCAGGTACTCCGTCCTTCTCATACATTGCTATAAAGAAGAACGGGAGCATGACTGCCACCATCATGAGGGCAGCCACGTCCGTCCCGATTACCTTTCTTGTCAGAAGATAAAATGGTACTCCCACCACGGCAGCCGCTCCAAAGCAAATGACCTGACGCTTTGTGAAATTCCCGATGAATTTCGACTTGATCGCCTTCGGGTCCTTTGCCACATCAACTGCGATTGCCATGTTTTAGTCACCTCCGTTTTTATGAAGCATGAAGGATGCTCTTTGCAAGTGATCCGGTCTTAAACAGGGAGAAGCACAGGACAACGGTATAAGCCATTACCTGCCAAAGAGCCGAGTGCAGATTTGAAGCCACTGCCACAGCATTTACGAGGACTGCGTAGATTGCTACGCATACCATAATGAAAAATCCCTGAAAAGCCAGTGCTATGCATCCTTTGATATAGTTTGACCCGATGCTTCCCCACTCCCTGTTCACAAGGGTTGCAAAAGGCATCGGTGCTACCGAAACATAAAGATAGATTTCAATCATGCGCCCGTATAATATGACGGTGATCAAAACGGACATGATCTTCATACAAAAGCTGCAGAACATCGTTTCTATGCCAAGACCTATCAGCTCGCCTATCTCCATGGTTGACAGCTGTGACGAAAACATTGACTGAATCGTGGCTCCCACATCAAGGGATGTGGAACCCGTGATGGCACTGGCAGCCTCACTTACCATGTGACCACCCACATCGAAGATCGCCATAACGATATCCGAGGTCTTGCTAAGCAGCATTACTGCTATGCACGCCTTGAAAAGATATCTGAAGAAAAGGCTCGTGTCGAATTCATGCATGTTGTTCTTGTCTATTACCATCGTTATCAGCTCATAACACAGCACATAGGTTATGATGATCCCGGCTATCGGTATGATGACCGTATCTGACAGGTTTTTGATCATATTGAAAATACCTGCGTTCCATGCGCTGGGAGTCTGGCTAACCTCTCCGGCGATTGTGCCTACCTTTGTATTCACATCGGTAAACATTCCTTCGAGGTTAGACATTACCCAACCTTGCAGCATTTCCTTTATGAGTTCGGTAATCTTTTCAACGATAGTGTTCATCTATCGTGATTTTCTCCTTATGAAAAGAGAGAAGTAAGCTGAGGGATCACCGTCTGGGCGATGATTACGATACCTCCGCCCGCCATCAGCTGCTTGATTCCCTGTGATTTAGCACCAGGGTTATCGTTACCATAGCCCTCCAGCAAGTTGATGATTCCCCATACGGCTACACCTGCGCCGATGGCGGTTACGACGGTTTTAAGGGCTGTTACACTATTAGTAAAAAATGCCATGTCAAAAGTTTAAAACTGACTTTTTAAGCCAGTTTTTCCTCCTTCCAAATTTGTTAATTGATTTTTGATAGTTACTTTTGGAAGGCATAAAAATACCCTGCTTCATCTATCCTTTTTATATGCGATATCGCACATATCTGATAAAATGAACGCAGGGTTTGGTTATGCCATTCCCGCTTGAGGCAGATGATGATGTTTGCTTGGTAGGCGCTCATCGTCTGCTTCCTTTATGGGTGGAATCCGCATCAGGTTTATCCTAAAGGATCCGTTTAGCTTCATCCTATGAAGTTGTAAGTGTGGTTCCGGCTCAGGTTTGGGATTTCTCCTCCGTTTCGCCTTGTACCTGTTCAATTTTTCCTGTAGCGGCATCATATTCAAATGCCGCATCCATCTTGTCATCCGATTTAACCACCGCATGACAGAGGTTCTTGACATATTTTTCAATGTCAAATTCATTTTTCTTGTCATAATCGGACAGCTTCTTGTACTGCTTATGCTGCGTTATATCGTATTTATCTGAGAAAAAAGGTCTCACGCCTCTCAGCTGCATGATACATTTCCCACCGTCCATGACCGCTATCTCATCCTGGCTCATGAGTTCTTTCCCGGTCTTCTGATAATTCAGACCATAGGACTGGCTTGTACCTCTTGTGTCCGAGGTATTATAAAGATCAATGGTTTCTTTACCGAGGATTTCTGCCATTTCTTTCAAGGTCGTTTTTTCCTTGCCTCCCAAAAACAGGGTCGTGTCGCAGTTGCCTTCGATGGTGTCCGCATTGTCCTTATAAATAGCCTTGAGCTGGGACTTTGACTGTAAAATAATAGAAGCCGATATTTCACGCGATCTGATGGTCGCTATCAGCTTCTCGAACTTGGGGATCTGACCGATATTGGCGAACTCGTCCAAAAGACATCGCACATGTATCGGCAGTCTCCCGTTATAAACATTGTCAGCGATCTCGCAGAGCAGGTTGAATAGCTGGGTATACATGATACTGACGATAAAGTTGAAAGTATCATCAGTGTCGGAGATAATTACAAACAATGCCGTCCTCTCAGTACCCAGCTTATCAAGCTCCAGTTCATCATAACTGGTAATCTCCCGAAGCTCTGCAATATCAAACGGAGCAAGCCTTGCACCGCATGAAATCAAAATACTTTTCGCTGTCTTGCCGGCGGCCAATTTATATTTTTTATATTGACGCACCGCAAAGTGATTCGGCTTCTCTGCTTCAAGCTCATCAAAGAGCAGATCCACAGGGTTTTTGAAGCTTTCATCATCTTCTCTTGCCTCACTGGCGTCGATCATGTCGATCAGCATAGAGAAATTCTGTTCCTTTTCCGGAGCCTCATACCAGATAAAGCCGATGTATGCCGTATATAACAGCTTCTCGGCTTTCACCCAAAAATCTTCCCCGGACTGCTGGCCCTCTCCCTTCGTATTTACTATGATCGTATTTACCAGCTTTAAAATATCCTTCTCACTACGGATGTAGGCGAAGGGGTTATAGTGCATGGAGCGTGCGAAGTTTATTGTGTTCAAAACCTTTATTTTATATGGCTGATAGACGGTCTTTCCCTTGTCATCCTTCACCACGGCACCGTTATCATCTAAGAGCGGAATGCCCTTTTTAAGCATCCTCCCGCACTCAACCAAAACCGTGCCTTTCGGGTCAGTAACTACATATGAACTATGCATCTGCATCAAATTCGGCTTCACGAAAAAGCGGGTCTTTCCGCTGC
>CAZNCH010000144.1:0-3636 GCA_964571555.1 uncultured Lachnospiraceae bacterium
GGAACTTGTGCCACGTGTATCTGGACGCGGTATTCTATCCGAACATCTATGAGCGACCACAGATTTTTGCCCAAGAAGGATGGCACTATGAAATAGAAGACGTAAAGGTGCCGATCACGATCAACGGCGTTGTCTATAATGAAATGAGGGGCGTGTTTTCTTCCCCGGACGATATGCTCGAGAGGGAACTTTTCGATTCGCTGTTTCCCGATACGGCTTATGCGTTTGAATCGGGGGGAGATCCGATGGAAATCCCGAAACTCACCTACGAACAGTTCCTTGATTTTCACAGAAAGTTCTATCATCCGTCCAATTCTTATCTCTATCTCTACGGAAACGCCGATATGGAAGAACGGCTTACCTTTATCGACAGGGAATATTTGAGCCGTTTTGAGCGGCTTGAGATCGATTCGAAGATTGATTTGCAGAAGCCGTTTGCAGCGCCCGCAAAGAAGCAGATCCAATATTCCGTCACAAATGAGGAAGGGCTTGAGGATCGCACTTATTTATCTTATGCGTCCGTTGTCGGAACGTCGCTTGACAGAAAACTGTATCTTGCATTTCAGATCATTGAGTATGCTTTGCTCTTAGCTCCCGGAGCGATTCTGAATCAGACATTGCTGGATCGGGGCATCGGAAAGGATATCTCAGGTTCTTTCGAATGCGGAACCTATCAACCCTATTTTTCGGTCATTGCGAAGAATTCGAATCTCAGCAAACAGGAAGCGTTTCTTACCACGGTACGAGATGTCTATGAAAAGGTGGTGAGAGAGGGATTCGACAGGAAGGCGCTGCTTGCTGCGATCAATTTCTATGAGTTCAGATACAGAGAAGCGGATTTCGGGAATTATCCCAAGGGTCTGATGTACGGACTGCAGGCGTTCGACTCCTGGTTATATGATGAGAACGAACCTTTTATGCATATTGCGCAGAACGATACCTATCGTTTCTTAAGAGAACAGGTTAAAACGGATTATTTTGAGAAACTGGTGGAGAAATATCTGCTGAATAATCCGCATGCCGTTCTGGTTACCGTGGCACCGGAGCGCGGTCTGACAACGAAACTGGATGCGGCGCTTTCTACGGAACTTGCCGCCTATAAGAAGCGCTTATCGGAGGAGCAGCTTTCTGCGCTTGTGCAGGAGACAAAGGCATTAAAGCGCTATCAGGAAGAACCTTCCACACCGGAAGAACTTGAAACGATTCCGCTGCTCAAACTCTCCGATCTTAAGAAAGAAGCGCTTCCGTTCACCATGAAGATTTCCGATCTTTCCGGCGTCCCGTTGATCACCCACGATCTTTTTACGAACGGGATCGGTTACCTTACCTTATCGTTTGAAATCACGGGGATGGAGGAAGAGTTGCTGCCGTATTTCTCGATCTTTAAAGGGATCCTTGGGCTGGTGGATACAAAGAATTTCACCTATGCCGATCTCTTCAATGAGATCAATTTAAACAGCGGGGGGATTTTTTTCTCGTCCTCCTCATATACCGTGACAGATCAGACCGAAAGACTCCGCTACACCTTTGAGGTACGCTCGAAGGTGCTCTATGCGCAACTTCCGTTTGCGTTCCGGATGATCAGGGAAGTGCTGTTTGCCTCTGATTTCTCGGATCGAAAAAGGGTGAAAGAATTGATTGCAATGCTGAAATCGAGAGTGCAGTCCACGCTTCCCGTCAGCGGTCATACTACGGCGGTTCATCGTGCGCTTTCCGGCTATCATGGGAGTTCGTATCTGGCGGATCTGACAAGCGGCGTGCGTTTCTATCGTGTGCTGGAAGAACTGGAAGCGCATTTCGACGAGCGTTTTGATGAATTCTATGCCATAATGAACGGTTTTGCAGGGAAGATCTGCCGCAGGAAAAATCTGTATATCGATTATACTTCCGCCGCAACGCAGATTCCGCAGTTGGAACGGGAAGCAAGGCAGTTCCTGGAAGCGCTCCCGGACGGCGACTATCCGATCCGTGATTTTCATCTGAAATTATTGCCGGAGCGGGAAGGGCTGAAGACTGCATCCAAGGTGCAGTATGTTGCGGTTGCCGGTGATTATCGGAAAGCGGGGCTTGCCTATACCGGTGCACTGAAGGTCTTGAAGGTGCTGCTTGGTTATGACTATCTCTGGTTGAATGTCCGCGTCAAGGGAGGCGCTTACGGCTGCATGAACTTTTTCACCAGAAGCGGCGGCATGGCGTTTGTGTCCTATCGGGATCCGAATCTGGAAAAGACGCTTGAAATCTACGAAAATACGGCAAAATATCTGGATACATTTGAAGCAACCGACAGAGATATGTTAAAATATATCATAGGAGCGATTGCAGACATGGATGCGCCGATGACGCCGCAGGCGGAAGGGACGAGAGCCTTAACCGCATATTTCATGTCGGAGCGTTTTGAGACGATCCAGAAAGAGCGGGACGAAGTGTTGAACGCTACGACGGAGACGATGCGGGATCTTGCAAAGTTCCTGCGCGCGCTGAATGCGGATCACTCGGTCTGTGTTGTCGGCGGCGAGGAGCGGATTGAGAGACAAAGAGCGTTGTTTGATACGGTAACGAATCTGTTATAAGCGGAAGAATGGAGGGATAACTGATGAAGAAGCGTGTATGGAGTGTAGTTCCGGCAGCCGTGATTACGGCACTGTTGCTTACCGCATGCGGTTCGGGCGGCTACAATCCGTCAAGGGATGCGTCGGCGGCTGCCTATGCGGATGAGGTCGGATATTATGAGGCTTCCGACGATATGTATTATGCGGACGAACCTGAAATGGCAATGCCGGAAGAAGCGGCTGCGCAGGGCGAATATGATACGGGAAGTTCCGATCAGGCGGAGATTCTGGAGGCGGGAACGCCTGAGACGCAGCGGAAACTGATCAAAAATATGCACATGGATCTCGAAACGGAAGCGTTCGATCAATTGCTCGTCAATATTGAAGCCAGAGTCAATGCACTTGGCGGATATATTGAGTCTTCCGAAATCAACGGCAGGAGTTATGCGAATTGGTACGAGACGAGAACGGCAACGATTGTCGCTCGTGTTCCGAATGACAGGATGAACGATTTTGTCACCGCGATCAGCAAGCAGAGCAATATTATCACCAAGAGCCAGAGCACGGAAGACGTTACGCTTTCCTATGCCGATACGAAGGCGAGAATCGATACCCTGAAGAAGGAACAGAGCCGTCTGATGGATATGATCGATCAGGCGGAAGAACTGGATACGCTTCTGAGACTGGAAGCAAGGCTGACCGAGGTCAGTTATCAGATCGAATCCTATGAGAGACAGATCAGATCGCTGGATAATAAGGTCGATTATGCAACAATTTCCTTGTATATCGATGAAGTGGCGGAGTATACGCCGGAACCGGAACCCGAACCGGTAACCACCGGAGAACGGATGAGAGCGGGTCTGGCGGAAAGTATCGCGGATATTGCAGACGGATTCACGGAATTTTTTGTCGGTCTGGTCATTGCGCTTCCGAAGTTGATCGTTACGTTTGCCATTCTCGGTATCAATGTGCTGATCGTGCTTCTCATCATCAGAAAGTGTAAGAAGAACGCGAGAAAACGCAAAGAGATGCAGCTCATGCAACAGGCGTCTGCCGAACAGAATACAATCAACTCTGCCGCAGCGCC
>CAZNCH010000145.1:0-3626 GCA_964571555.1 uncultured Lachnospiraceae bacterium
TCCATAAATCAGGCTGTTCGTTAAATGGAAGGTGAATCGTTAGCAAATCCGCTAGTTAGCTTACTTGCTTACACATATTATAGTGACGACGCGGTGTTCTGTCAACACCTATTTTGAAAAAAGTTCAGCGGTACATCAGCCCCGGCATTTTGACCGTGTGCCGCCCGTCATCGGGCATCTTCAAGTCACCCATGAGGATGGCGTTAGTGATAGCCCTCTTCCCGAACCGGCCGCGAATTTCCTCGATGGCGTCCTCCAGCCGTTCCCGCTTCTCCCGCCGGGAGTGGTCGGTAAACAACGTGAGCTGCTCCGGCTGGTCTTTCGACACGAGCTCAATGGCGCGGACGGTCACCGCTCTGACAGTCGTTTCCCATTGGTAATGCTCTTTAAACGCCTTGAACGCCATCGCCGCGATCTCACAGGGAAGCTGGGTCTTAAACGGCAGCTTGCATTGGAACTGTGAGCCGAACAGATTGTTGCCGCGAACGCAGACCTGCACGGTTCTTGCCGACAAACCGTGAACACGCAGCCTATGCCCGATATCCTGTGATAACTCCAGTATGACCTTCCATACTTCCTCCTCGTTGAGCAGGTCGGAAACACATGTGATGCCGTGGCCTATCGACTTCACGGGAGAAACGAAGTCTTTGTGCATGACGCGCGACTGATCCGCGCCATTGGCGAACGTCCACAGCGCCAGCCCGTTGACACCCAGCAGCCGTTTTAGAAACGCGGGGTCGAGAGCCGCCAGTTCGCCTATCGTGGTAACACCGTAGGTCATCAGCTTCCGTGTGGTGGCGGGACCGACATATATCATGTTGCTTGCGGGAAGCGGCCACACCTTTTTCCGAAAGTTCTCTTCTGTGATTTCTGTGATCGCGTCCGGCTTTTTCATGTCCGAGCCGAGCTTGGCGAATATCTTGTTAAAGGAAACGCCGATGCTCACAGTCAAGCCGAGTTCCTCACGGGTCGCTTCGCGGATGCCCTCCGCAATCGTCATGGCGTCGCCGCATACCATTTGGCTGCCCGTCACATCGAGCCAGCACTCGTCCATGCCGAACGGCTCGATCAGATCCGTGTACCTCTGATAGATGGACTGCGCCAGTTTGGAGTATTTGAGGTACTGCTCGTATTGCGGAGGCACGACGATGAGGTCTCTGCACTTCTGCCTCGCTTCCCAGTTGACCATCCCGGTCTTTACTCCGGCGCGTTTCGCCAGTTCCGACTTTGCAAGCACGATTCCGTGCCGTTCCTCCGTAGAACCGCATACCGCTACAGCTTTTCCACGCAGCTTCGGATCAAGCATCATTTCGACCGAAGCGTAAAACGAGTTCATATCGCTGTGCAGTATCGCTCTCATGTCGCGCACCTCCTTTCACGTCTATTAAAACACGTATTGGAACACGATATAAGGCAACAAGTGTTCGATTTTAAGATTTTCTATTTACAAGGCGGTATCCGCCGTAGTAGAATGATAAGCACAGGAGGTGGATGGTGAAATGGACAAGAAGTACAGCGACATCCTCCGAGAACTGCGGCAAAAGCATAGCTATTTACAGCAGGACATAGCGGAAAGGCTTGTTAGGCTGGGTATTCCGACCACAAAGGCGCAGGTCAGCCGTTGGGAAACAGGAATCAACAACCCGTCTATTGATCAGTTTATCGGATTATGCCGTATCTATGGCGTTAAGAATGTTTACAACGTGTTCGGCAGAGGCGATTTATCCGATTTGGAATACTCGCTCAATCGTGAGGGCGCGGAGAAGCTGGAGGGATACAGACAGCTTCTGATTGCAAGCGGTATGTTCTCACCCGTAAAACGCTCGGATAATGTCGTGCCGTTCCGCAGACGCACCGCGCCAATGTTTGATATCGGCGCTTCGGCAGGCACGGGACAGTTCCTCGACAGCGACTCCTATGAAATGGTCGAAGTCCCTGCCAATGTGCCGGACAGCGCCACCTTCGGACTTCATGTGTGCGGCGATTCAATGGAGCCGACGCTGGAAGACGGACAGGAGATTTGGGTGCAGATGCAGCCGACTCTTGAAAACGGCGAGATCGGCGTCTTCTACCTTGACGGGAATGCGTATGTGAAGGAATATCGACGCACGGACAAGGGCGTGTTCCTCGTTTCTCACAACGAGAAGTACAAGCCTATCCCCATTCGGGAGTACAACGAATCGAAGATATACGGAAAGGTCGTCTTTCCGCATTGAGTCCGTTTTATGGTACACATAAGGGTGCATAATGGAATCTGGCAACAAATGCTGAACGGAAAGGAGCGTACCAAATGGAAAAAATCGAAATGACAAAACGCGAACACGACGTCTATAACTACATACTGGAATACAGGAAGGAAAAACGCTTCTCTCCCAGTATGCGTGAGATTGCGGAAGGTATCGGGTTACATTCCGCATCGACCGTTCACGTCCATGTGCATAACCTTGTAGACAAGGGCTGGCTTTTGCCTATCGAACAATTGAACAGGACTATCCTTCCTGTGGATGAGGGAGTATGAATCATGGATGCGAAAGTGTATGTCCAAGTAAACGCCGACTTTAACACGGACGGCGTGATGCTCCCGCGAGAGCTTATTTGGGAGGACGGCGAGAAATACGTTATCGACCGTGTGATCGATATACGGCAGGCCGCCGCGCGGAAAGCGGGAGGTCAGGGCGACCGTTACACCATAGAGGTGCGCGGTCATAAGAGCTACCTCTATTTTGAAAGGGTGCCGCAGTTGACGGGTAATGTCATAGGACGATGGTTTGTGGAAAGGAAGGCTTCATAGCCGCAGAAAGGATTGTATCATGGAAGAGGACTTCGATGTCAAAGATGTCATCGTGTTTCTGATGGCCGCGAAAGAAGCGGGCGAATCCCACGGGACGAATGTGCCGTTCGAGTTCACTTGCACCAGTTGCGGCAAACAAGCGGAAGCGGCGGTTGCAGGCGTTAACGGTCACGTCCACGCGCATTGCCGTCATTGCGGCATGAACGTAGCGCAGTAGAACGGTAAGGAAAAAGCCATGTGCGGGAGATACTACATCGCGGAAAACGACCCAGAGGTAATGCTTGCGGGGTATATAGCGGAGGCACAGAAACGAGCCGATACAATGGGCGTTCCATTTGTGGCTGCGGGAGAGGTGCGCCCAACAAACATCGTGACCGTAATCGCGCCAAACGCGAAGAACCGTCAACCCGCCGCTTTTCCTATGAAATGGGGATTCATTCACCCCACCAGAGGAATGCTCGTTTTCAACACGCGCAGCGAGACCGCAGCCGAAAAAACCCTCTTTGCCACAAGCGTCAACGAACGCCGCTGTTTGATTCCGGCGTCCAATTATTTCGAGTGGAAGAAAGAAGAGAATGGAAAGATCAAATACGCCATAAAGCCGCATGACGAGCCGCTGTACATGGCGGGTCTGTATATACGGACTTCAAAAGAGAAGCTATCTTCCTTCTCGATTTTGACAATGGATGCCGTTGATGGCATCAAGGCAATACACGCTCGGATGCCGGTCATGATACCGTCAAACAGGATCGCGGATTGGCTCTCCCCGGAAAATCCCTTTGATGAAGCCGTGCGAGCGGTCGTTACAGATTTGGAGTATTCGATTGCGTAAAAA
>CAZNCH010000146.1:0-3545 GCA_964571555.1 uncultured Lachnospiraceae bacterium
GTAAAAATTATTACGGATCTCTTTGCCATTGATTTTTAATGGATTTACACAAGAACGTCTATTTTGCTTGGTTTCCATTCTTATGTAGTCATCTCCGCGGAAGATACCGCGGGGATGACTTTTTGCTTACTTCCTGCGCTTATTGCGGATATACAGGAATGCAAGCCCTGCTACAATGAACAGAACCAGCACGATTCCAATGATGGTTTTCGGTTCCATATTCCTTACTCCTCACTTTCCTCAACATTCTTTTTCTTGCGGAAGCCTACAAAGGCCGTAACGCCGACACCGGCAAGGGAGACAAAGCACAGTACCGCCCAGAGTCCGACATTGGTTGTGTCGCCGGTTTTGGGAATATCCGGTGTCACAGGCTTCAGGTCATTGTGCATCTGAACGATGGTAGTTGCCCCGACCTGCACAGTAGCCTGTTTGTCGGCAGGCAGCGTGTAAGCCGCACTGGCATCGTTGCCGACCTCGCCGACCGTGTATTCACCGATTCGCAGGTTCTCTATCAGAATCTCACCGTTCTTGTCCGTAACAAAGGTCTGCGCATAGCCGCTCGGACCCGTCACCTTAAAGGAAAATCCTTCGACCTTGCCGTCCGAAGATGTTTTGACAATCTTCAACGTACCCTTCTGCGCCTCATTGACATAGCAGCCTTTGCCTGCCTCGTTTTCCACGGTGACGGTCTTGCCGTTCTCCGAGATGGAGAAGGAGTAGGCTTTCTCGTCGAGGATGAAGCCCTTGGGAGCGGTCTTCTCCTTTACGAAATAGCTGCCATAAAGCAGATTGTCCATCTGATAGACGCCGCCGGTCAGCTCCGTCATGGTGCCGAGCAATTCGTCCTTAGAATCAAGCTTTCCGTCGCCGTTGGAATCGGCATAGACCTCGAACACAGCGCCGGAGAGATGGTTTTCGGGATAGTCCTTGTCCACCTTGGTGAGCTGGACGCTGCCTCTGATGCGGATGTTGCTGATTTCGATCTCAATTACCGCCCCGTCCTTGTCGATGACCGCGTTATATGCGGTATCGGGAAGCAAGAAGCCGGTGGGCGCTTCGATTTCACGCACAACATAGTTGCCATAAGGCACATTGGCAAACGCAAAGCTGCCGTCCTCCGCAGAGGTCGTTGTGAGAATGGCGTTGTCTTTGGTAAACACTGTGGTATCAGCTTTGAACAGTCCTATGGTCGCGCCACCCAGAGCCTTACCGTCCTCGTCCTTTTTCAGCCCGTTAATCTCGCCGCGAATCAGCTCGTTGTCAATGACCTCGCCATTGTTGACCGAAACCGTTACAACAGCCGTGTCCTGACCGGCATAGACGAACTCAACAGGATACTTGGTGTCGGACAGGATATATGCGGCGTTGGTCGCAAGCTCCTTCACATAGTAGCTGCCAATGGGCAGGTCAACTGCGAACTTTGCTTTTCCGTCCTTGCCGACAGACACGATTTCAATCAGCCCATCCGCAGGAATGACGGAACCGTCTGCTGCGGTAAGCTCGGATGCCGCATAGATGCCGAAAGTGACATCGGCGATTTCGCCGCCTGCACCGACACCGAAGGTGCTGTCGGTCTCCATCTGCTTATTCAGGTTGATTTCGACCTTCTGACGCTCGTTGTAGTAGCTGGTAGAAGTCTCGGTGACGCTGACCTCCTGACCGGCATACACAAGCTCGACTGCGTGAGCCTCGCTGTTCAGCACCATGCCGGTCGGCGCGGTGATCTCTCGGATTTCGTATTTGCCCAGATACAGTTCCCTGGTAGTGCCGATACCGTCTTCGCCGGTTTCCACGGTATCCACGACTTCGCCGGCAGAAGCACGAAGGGTTCCGTCCAGAGTGTAGATGTCTTCGAGTGCTTTCACCTCATAGACCGCACCGGAAAGCCCCTTGACTTCATACACGGGCAGATACACGCCGTTGCTCTCGGTCACGGTGGAGAAGACCTCGCCGGTCTTGCTGATGTGGATGACGCCCTTCTGCGCCATATTCGGGCGTGTCACCTCAATGACGATGCTGGAGCCTTCCTCCGTGGCGCTGTCTGCTGTGACATTGAAGCGGACGGGCTCGGCGTTCAGCACATATCCGTATGGCGCGCCGACCTCAACCAGCGAATACCCGTCACCGTAGGGCAGCTTCTCAGGCGTTACCAGATAGCCGTCCGCGTTGGTGTAGAAGGTATCAATCGTGGTCGGAGTAGGATAGGTGAAGCTCATGGAGATGAGATTACCCTCCGGGTCGTAGAGCTGGAACGAAGCTCCCGCGTAGGGAATGGTTTTTCCGCTCTCCGCATCGGTCTTCACGACCTTGATATACGACTCGAAGTTGGCGTTGTTGATAAGATAGCGATAGGTCGCGCCGTTCTGCGAGATATACACATCGAAGTCCGGCATCAGCTCGCGCCCTTCCCAACCGGATACCTGATGCACCGTGTAGATGCCGTAGGGCATATCCTTGGTCTGAGCGAAGCCGTTCTCATCACAGGTCAGCATATCGCACTCGGTTTCCCTGGCCGCGTCATAGCTGCCTGCGGACTTGAGATAGACAGCAAACACCGCGCCGTCCTCCGGCGTTTCGATCTGCGTATCGCCGTTGTCGGTGTGCTTGATGATGGCGATATTGCCCTTGATGACCTGTTCCGTCACATCATTGGCGGTGGTGTTCAACTCAATGGTGTAGAGCTCAGGCTCTGCGCCCACATGATAGCTGCCGCCGTCCAGCAGATACCCCTCGGATGGGCTGATCTCGCGGATGCTCCAGTCATCATCGCAGACATAGTAGTTCGTGGTAAGCTGCCCGTTTGCATCGGTGGTATAGCTGTCGATGAGCGTATCGCCCTTATACAGACCGTAGGTCGCACCGGCAAGCGTGGCGTCACCCTGCGGAAGCCCTGTCTCGGCGTCGCTCTTGGTCAGCGTGACACGGAACTTTTTCAGGATGTTGTTGACCGTCTGCTGGGTTACATCGTTCCAGTTGATTGCCACGGTCTGGCTGTCGGGAACAACATATCGAATCGGCGTGTCGATTTCCTCCAGCGTATAGCCGGAGCCGATAAGCACCCCATTGAAAGAGGCGACGCCATTCGCATTCGTCACTGCGTACTCGTCCACGGCAATGCCACTGAGAGAAGTGCCAAACAGGTGAAAGGTCATGCCTTCGACCAGTCCGTCTTCGGAGGTCTTTGTCACCTTCAGATCGCCGCGTTTGAGCGTGTTATTGAAGTTCACAGTAGCGGTCTGTCCGCTGACGACCGTAACTCTGCGGGTCTCCTGCGGCTCGTATTTGTCGATTGCCTGCTCGGCCACAGTATAGACACCGGGGTTAAGGTCGGAAATGTCGATGACCCCGTTGGCATCGGTCGTCTTAGTGGTATTGACGCCTTCACCGGTAATGGTGAAGCTGATACCGCCGACCTTACCGTTCTCGGAGGTCTTGACAAGCTTCATGGAGCCTGTCATAACTTCAAGGCTCAGATAACCGGTCACAGGGTCAACGACGCTCGCACCGTAGGTGGCAAAGTCCTGCGTACCTCCGCCTGTGTTACC
>CAZNCH010000147.1:0-3517 GCA_964571555.1 uncultured Lachnospiraceae bacterium
TACAGTTGCGGATGCAAAACCAAACGAGTTCTATATGAGAGGTACTATTGGATCATCCATTGTTTCATATGTACTTGGTTTTACCGATATGGATCCGCTTACCTGCGTGCCGCAGCTGTACTCTGTGTTTTTCTATGGGATCAATGGAGAAAAACACCCCGATATTGAGGCATTTGTATCACCGGATCTGCAAGGAAGACTTGCAGACTATTTTGAACATTATCCGGAAGATGATAACGTTGAATTCAGGCGAGAATCGGATAACAGCCTTCTGGGAGTATATGTCGGTGAACTGAGAGAAGAGAACCGACGGGAAGAAGGACTGTGGGACGCATTCTATTTTGGAATGGCTACCGGTAAAGATTTTGATAAAATAGGCAGTGAGCCGGTTGAGGATGAAATATCTGAGGCATGTAAGCCGAAATCTTTTGCTGAGTATGTTAAATGTGATGGATTGCGACATGGATCAAATACATGGTATGATAACGGGAGTATCCTGTTTAAGGAGAAGTCTATTCCATTAAAAGACCTGATTGCATGCAGGGAAGATGTATATGAATACATGCGTGATCATGGGATTACCGACGAGATGGCTTTTGAAATCGCCGAATATGTTCGTAAAGGTAAAGTAAGGCGTAAAGGATGGCCGGAAGATATGAACGATGCTATAGAGAAAGCGGACATACCGAACTGGTATCTGGTGTCATGCCAAATGATCGGCTATCTTTTCCCCAGGGCACATTTTATGGAGTGGAATAAGACTTTCCGACCGGATATAGTCTAGATTAACTCTCATCAACGATTCATTGAACAACAAAGCGAATGGTCGGCATCTTCTGCCGACCATCTCTTTTTTCGCCGGTATGCAGTTTTGAGTTTCATGTCACGAGTGCTGGTGTTGAAGCCGTTCATGACACGCCGTTTCTTGGCTTTAAGTTTCTTTAGATTCTTTTCTACCATGACTCTTACCTTCCTTTCCGATAATAATATCGGCTTCCCAATCCTTGATGTCAAACATGAAAAAGAAAAAATAGTACGGAAATAGTACCGAAATAGTACGGAAGTAGTACGGAAATAGTATTTTTTTTCGAAAAAAGGTGTGCTATATTTACAATGGACAAAGCGTGAGGGACGAAAAGCCCGGCAGCCGAGTCCATTTTCTTTTGCAAAAGAATAATGAGAGTGAAGAGCGTCTGCTTATGATCGTGAATGCGGTTGTGAGACAGGCGCTTTTTTCATGATCAGAATTCACAGCGGCAGGGAAGACGTTTCCGGCTAGCACACAAAGGAGACCACCGGAAGGATCCGCCGGTGCACGGAAAGGAAAAAGAACATATGAATTATGAAGAATTCAAAGAGCAGTTCATTAACGAAGTGAAAGAGCGGCTCGCAGAACAGGGTTCTGACATGAACGTTTCGGTGAACGAGGTCAAGAAGCTCAATGAGAGCTACGAAGCTATGACGGTCACACCGGAGGGGGCCAGAGTTGGCGTGAACGTAGGTCTTGAGAGATTCTACGATGCTTATAACGATGGCAGACCTTTTGATGAAGTGGTCGATAAGGCGATCGAGACCATCAATCACGGGAGTAGGAAACGAAGATACAGATAATCAGGAGTTCGCTAAGGGAATTGCATTTGTAAAGTCCCGCAGAGCGGAACTCAATGTAGTCCAAATGGTTGAAAGTATGCGTGATCAGGCAATACCTAATGGAGTAATAATAAATGATGCGTATTGTGATCGTTCAATGACAAGGGACTATGATAGAGAAGCCCTGAATGCTTTCTTTGCAACACTTAAAGATGCAGATTTTGAGGTTGTAGTACAGTAATTATTTGTATACATGGAATCATTTTATTCGTGATACATTTGGCAAGAAGAAAGTAAGAGATGTGAAATACTCAGACGTGTTGTTCTTTTATACAGACTTGATTAATAATCAGGGATTACAGATTATTATGAAGATAATAATATGTGGTTTGTGGAGGGGCGATAAATCTAAGGAATGGAGTTAGTCAGGAATAAAGGTCAGCGAGAAGTACAAAAGACGAGTGGTGCGGACTTCGGCACATCGGAACTCATTCGTCATTCAACAGTCATCAATGGTTTTCCTTTCCCTTTCCCGTTGAGTAATTACAATCAACAGGAGGATTTTGATGATGATAGATAGAAAAGATAAAAGATTTGTAAGCTGCCCGGTATGTGGCAGGGTCCTGATAAAATGTCAGGGCATGTGCAATTTAGAAATAACCTGTGGAAAATGCAACAGAGACATTGTAGCCATTGTGGACGATGAGAGAGTGATGGTGCTTGAGAACCGCAGAGGAAACGGTCGGGTAGGACAAGTTAAAGTGAGTGTCCAAAAGACCAAGGGCTGTAAGCAGATGCAACCGATGAAGCGAGCAGCAAATTATTAAGCAAGAATACAATCGAATAGAATGAGGAATCAGAGGAACCGTCGGATTTGGCTGGAACCATCAGGGTCGGCTCTTTATGCGTTCTCTCCGTTTCGGACTCCGGAAATGGAGAGAAAAATGGAAATGACAGTAGGAATGAGAATTAAAGAACGCAGATTGGCAATGGGATTTACACAGGAGGAATTGGCAGATATTTTGTGCACAAAGAAATCTACTATATCTGCTTACGAGCCTGGCAAGAATGATGTTAAGGTAGGAGTTTTGAAAGAAATGGCACCGGTTCTTGGAACAACGGTAGCTTATCTTGCAGGAGGAGAATCCTACGGATTTAGCCCGGAGGTAATGCAGATTGCGATGATGCTTGAAGGAATGCAGAATGAAGAACTGCGCAGAGTGGCAATGGAGCAGGTGAAATTATTAGCTGGAATAAGCGGAAAGTAAGAAAGTAGATTTAATATGGAAGATTGTTTCTAAAAGATATTTTGGTAAAAATATACCGAAATATCTTTTAGAATGCTTGAAATAAAACCAGGCGCGATGTATAATGAAAGAAATTTTAGTAAAAACTAACCGAAATATCTTTTAGGAGCGATAATCGTTATGGAAAAAGAGATAAAAAGAGACTATTATCTGGACCAGCTGATAAAGAGAAAAAATAACAGACTGATAAAAATAGTGACCGGTATCAGGAGATGTGGAAAATCTTATCTGCTACGTACCATATTTAAGAACTACCTCATCGAAAGCGGAGTGGATGAGGGGCATATTATTGAAATGGCATTTGATTTATATGAAAACATAGAGTATAAGGATCCGAAGGTATTTTACCCATGGGCGAAGGGGCAAATAAAGGATGATGGCACATATTATTTCCTGTTGGATGAAGTGCAACTGCTTGATGAATTTGTAAGCGTATTAAATGGGCTTGCTGATAAGAAAAATTGTGATGTGTTTGTAACCGGAAGGAATGCAAAGTTTTTGTCGAGAGATATAGCTACCGAGTTTGGAGGCAGAGGGGATGAAGTGCATATGTATCCCTTAAGCTTTTCCGAATTTATGTCTGTGTATGATGGTAACCGCTATGATGGTTGGAATGAATA
>CAZNCH010000148.1:0-3427 GCA_964571555.1 uncultured Lachnospiraceae bacterium
GTGTGGACTAACTTAGGGAGGTTGCTATGAAAGTTCAAGGAAATAGATATATTAATAATCCTGAGATGATAAAAAATAAGGTTGAGAAGCAAAAAACGGTTCCTCAGAATATGATTTCGGAAGATGATGTGACAATCAGTGATTCAGCAAAAAAAATAGTGAAGACTGCCCGTGATAAAGTCTCAGAGTTTCAGGCAATGCATTTTTCATCAATCAATGGAGAGATAAAAGAAATACCGGCAGAATACAAGTGTGAGAATTTGTTTCAATTGGAATTAAAGGCGTCTTCTATTTCAGGAGATCGAAGTGTCTTTGAGGGACATTCTGAGAATCAGGCTGCGTTTTTTGAGAAGTGGATAGATTACAATGCGGCAGAATATTTATCAGAAGATGAAAGAAATACATTAAAAGAGCAGATCGGCACAATGGTGGCAGCGGTAGATGACTTGAATGCCAGGGAAGGGTATCGTGGTACTTCATTTGAATCGGTATTTTTATTAAGTGCAAGTGAGGCTGGATTAAACAAAATAAATAAAATGTATATCCCGGAGCAATTACAGGCAGGTTTTTCAGATATGATTGACGAATATGTTCATTTTAATGAGTCGGCACGCGATTCTATCATGGAGAGAATGACACCGGATTATATGGTTGTCGGAATAGGGAGCAAAACAGAAACTTATAAGTACAAATCAGAAATCATCTCCGATGAGAGAGCTTTCTATACGAATGAGAAAACGGAAATGACCGGTTTGTGTGACAAATTTTTAAATGATGAAATAGATAAGGATTCATTTTATGATGGGCTGAAAGGTTACTTGAATCATTACTATGAAAACAGATATGAATTAAGAAATCAGCCGGGAAGTGTTAGAGAAAAATCAAACGATATGCTGGACAAATTGAAGCATATGTTTGGCGTTTAATGTTGAAAAAGGGTTTGGAATAATTATGAGGACAGTGACAGATGTAAACACCGTAAACCAGCTATTGACATATTCAAAGCAAGCAGAGGCAGGAATACACCAAAAAGCAATACAGATGTTGCTTGGAGCAGGAAATAATAAAAAACAGGACAGTTTAAGTATTTCTGATGCTGCACGAGGCTTTTCAAAGCAATCAATAGCTGCACTGATAGATAAAAATGCGAATATTTCTAACAGTGAATTGGCTTATTATTTTGCAAACTATAATAATTCAAGTGCTATTTTGGATGCAATCAATTTTGGGGAGAATGTTTCCTGTGGATATAATTCTGATTTTAAGGAGTATGGGGTTATTTCCTTTGACCTTAATGGGAGCAGACAGGTAGTACCTAATTATGCAGTACCGAAAATGAATACAAGCACCATGTCAGGCATTTGTGCTGCAAATAATTCTTTGGTATTAAGTAATAAAAGTTATTATTCATGGACAACATCAAGTGGCGGTAAATATACATGGACGGTCAACAATGGAAGGATAGGCTGGGCAGCCTCGGAATCGTTGCTTGCAGAGAATACAAATCAAAAAGGAACAAATTATAAGTGGGAAATGCGCAAAGCAAGTAATATTTTATCTGATCTGGCACAGGGAAAGAGTGTGTGGGGTTATCTCTACAGTAATGAGGAAGTACTGTCAGTCTGTGAGAAAGTCGGGATTTCTCCGGGATTCTTTTCTATAGATGCGGGAGCAGGAAAACACACTTATTTATTGCAGGAATCAGGAAAGACCATAAATGTTGACGCAAAGATAAAACAGTTAAATGATATAAACTGGATAGAAATCGGATATAAAGAAGGAGATACATTTTCCGTTTATGGTAAAGAGTATGCTATTGACAGCAGTGGGCATATCAATGTTTCGGCAGAAGATGAATTTACATCAACGGAAATTAAATATCCAAGTCGTTCAATATAATAGAAATTATTTTAAGTTTCAATAACAGGGAGGTAGGATTATGGCAATTACAGGTATCAATAACAGCAGTTGCACATCGTATTATGCTTCAAATTACAAGAATACTGTTAAAAAAACAGATAGTGAAAAGGATAGTACAAATACAAAAGACGGCAACGTGACAACAAGTACAGTTGAATTAAAAACATCACGTCCCGGTGTGACAAAAACAGAGCAGATTAAGACGGGGTATAGCAATGTAAATGATTATTCAAAATACTTGCAGAGGAAATACAATTACATGAATACGGTAACGAATTCAATGCAAGGGGTTCCGACAATAGTATCCGTTTCAAGTGCATTTTTACAGAAGTGTATGAATGATCCGGAAAAAGCAAAGTATCTGGAGGAAAACTTAGCAGCCATTCCAGATTGTGCAAAAAGTGCGGTTAATGGATGTTTGGGCACTTTGACAAATCTGAGTTATAAGGTTGATGAAAACGGAAATATTTCGGTGGCAATATCTGGTACAAATGATCCAGATGGGAAAATAGCGAAAGAGAATGCTGAACGAAAAGTAAAGGAGAACAGAGAAAAAGAGGAAAAGGTAAAAGAAAAAAGAGCTGCTAAAAAAGCAGAGGAAGAAAAAGCTGCAAAGAAACGTGCAGAAAAATCGGCAGAAAGAAAAGAAACGGGTGATTATACCTTATCCGTAACTGGTACTGATGTAAAAAGTATGACACAAAGCCTTGTAGTAGGATCTGTGAGTATTTCTGTACCTGATAGATCAAGTTTTGATATTAAGGCATAAGAGGGTTCGGTAAAAGGAAAATATCAAATCAATGCATTAGTTGGAAGTGCTTGTTTCCTATTATGGCATATCCAAGCTAACGATAGCAAAAATGGCTGGTGTTGAGGAAAATGATATTGACAGGCTTTTAGTCAATCCACCAGAAAAAGTTGAAATCGAAGTAAAGTATAAAATTGATGTGACGGTTATGGAGGGAGTATCCCAAACAATATTAAATAAACAACGGCTTAACAACAGAAAACTGCTGTTAAGCCGCATCAATTATCATAGAAGATCTGAATTTACAGAAAAAATTTCATACCGTCGAAAAATCACCATAGTTCTAATGAATCTTCTGCATCTACCCACATCTCCATATTCCCGTCCAAATATAATCGTACATATTCAAGTGGTTCATCAATAGCAAGTGCGTTTAATGCACAGTCTGATCCGGGTGTAGTTTTTAAATTCTTTTCAGCTTCCCAGCAATCAATGCGGAGCATATAGCCAGCAGAGGTGTAAACATCAATACTATTGCGCTGTGGATTGTATTCTGCAAATATTGTTCTCATCGTATCTTCTCTCTCCTTATCATTCAATCAATTATCAGTTACAAAAATCAGAAGTATTTCAATCAGTTCACCATGTCACTTTTATTTTGTGTTATACTGTTTTATAGATTTTTCTTGCCCTTGTATTTGCCCTTATCAGAGTTCGTAAACACTGATGGGACGATATAACACAAGGGAAACAATAAGG
>CAZNCH010000149.1:0-3331 GCA_964571555.1 uncultured Lachnospiraceae bacterium
AAAACGGGAAAGGTCTGCTTGTGTCAAGTAAAAACTAAAAAATTATTAGGAAACTTTCAAGATTGAGTTGCACCTGCCATGCAAGTCTAACACCGGAGCATCAGCGCAGATGAGCTTTATTCCCTTGCTCCGCATCTTCTTGATGGCTTCAAGCATCTTCACAAGATTCCTTGAAATTCGAGACGGATCCCGGATGACTATCGCCTCATAATCCTGTCCCGACTCATTAAGCAGCTTGCTGAGATTATCTCCTACCACTGATCCGGAACAGCAGTCCCGAACCTCTCCGATCACCTCATATGCTCTGTTACGGCAGAAGCTCCTCAGTTTTTCGATCTGGGTATCCGCCGATAGTCCCAAGCGGTTCACCCGCCCGTAAATGATCACTCTCATTATAATGTCTCCTTTTCATCATCGGTAGTGTTATTTTTGAATCTCCATACGATCTCAAGCCTGTCTCCCCGATATACGACAATCTTTTCAATAAAGGCATGAGCCATATCATAAGTAAGCTCCGCAGTATCCTTAAAAGCCTCACATACGGCATCAGCCTCGGAAGATATACCGGCTGTTTCATCAATTCCATCTTCCATTTTGCTCTTACAGGCTCTGATGGTTTCCTCATACTCCTCTATCGTCTTATCCATCTTGTTTTTTTCAGCAAGATACTTTGCTTTGTTCATCTGTCCGGTACAATACTGTTCGTACAGATCCAACTTATTACGCTTCAACAGAGTAATCTTCCCTTCCAGTTCATCAATGCTCACCCTGCTCTTCTTTACTTCCAGTTTCCTTTTAAGAAGAAGCCTGTTGTCTGCTTTACGGTCAGCTTCCCTCATGGCTATGAAATCCTTGATAGCTCCGAACGCAATCTTCTCCATCTCAGTTATGGTCGGAGAGCGATGTCCCTTGCATTCGCTGCTACCGCCATTTCTGCCATAAGGACAGTTAAACCTGCCGGTCTCCTTGTATTTGATCATATGCCTGCCGCAGATACCGCAGACCACTAACGAACGCAATGGATACATTTCTGATTTAAAGTTGTGAGCCTGACCTTCACCAATCACCTTCTGAGCTTTCTCATATTCTTCAACAGTCACGATTGCCTCATGCATATCAGGAACAACAATCCACTCATCACTGCTTGCCTTTGTTGACACCTTTTTACAGGGCATCAACTGTTTCCGTAATCCTCCGACACATGCACCTGTATATGTATATCTGCGAAGGATTGAATGTACTTTATAGTAGTCCCATGCCTGTTTTTCGGACATATGGCTGAATCTCCTGTTATCAGGATATTTCTTGCGGAAATACGGTCCCGGCGACAATATTCCATCTTCATTTAATCCTCTGGCTATCGCTCCTGCCTTTCTGCCTGCAATGGCTTCATCAAATATCCTGCGAACCACAGCCGCAGCTTCGGGATCAATGATATCCATCCCCTTATTGTAGGGATCCTTCATATATCCATAAGCGGGATCTCCTGATGCTCTCCTGCCTTTCTTACGGCTCTGGAGCTTCCCGGTCTTTTCCTTCATGGAAAGGTCTTTGCTGTAGGCATCATAAACTATCGTCCTCATTACCACATCCAGCCCGCCGGTCGTCCCCTTGTAATCCCTGCTGTCATAGTTATCATTTATCGAGATATACCGTACATTCAGGAATGGGAAAAGGCACTCCAGATAGTCCCCCATCTCTATGTAATCCCTTGAAAATCTTGAAAAATCCTTGGAAATACAGAGGTTGAACTGTCCGTCCCTTATCCTGTCTATCATCCTCATAAAAGCAGGGCGATCCGTGTTGGTTCCGGTAAAGCCGTCATCAACGAACTCGGTTCTCGGATAGTGGCACAGCTCCTCATTATTATCAAGATAGCGATGGATCAGGCTCCGCTGATTGACCACGCTGTTGCTCTCGTCCCGGCTTCTTCCGGTTTCTTCATCTGCCATAGACAGCCTGATGTATATGGCGATACGCACATCATCCACGGCTCCGTGCCTCCTTTCCGCTGATCTCTTTGATATAGTTGTCCGTAAGATCAAATATATCCTGATATTTCATAATGATCTCTATCCTGCCGTCTTCATAAACTGAAACCTTTTCAACAACGGCATCCACCACATCCTTTGACAGCTTTCTTACATTACGGACGCTTTTCATCATCTTTATCCATTTATTTTCAGATGAAAACGCCTCGATATAATCATCCCTCTTCTGGACAAATGCCGTGAGCTGCCTGTCGAGCTGTTCATATTCACGCTCGTAGGTTTCTTTCATGTAAAGGTATTCTTCCTCGTCTATGATTCCCTCGGTATAATCCTCATAGAGCTTTGTTCTCCTCTTCTGAAGATTTCCGGTCTTGATGGAAAGGCTCTTTACAAGATCATTAAGACGCTTGCGGACTGCTTTCTCTGCCCTGGTATTTCTTAACCTCGCAATCATCTCTTCATATTCCAGTGCCAGTTTTATCTGCAATTTCACGGCTTCAAGAACCTTCTTTTCAAGATCTTCCTGCAAAATCCGGTGTGAGGAACATTTCAGCCACCTCCTTGTCTGGTTTGAGCTGCAATAATAATCCGCATACCAGTGTTTATCCTTCACATCCATCCGGTGTCTGTGAAAATACATACGGTATCCGCAGTCAGCGCAGAAAATCTTATGCTCAAACAGGTCTATCAGCTTTGCCCTTGCTTTTGCGGTTTTCTTCATGCTCTCCTGCCGCTTTTCAGAGTTTTTACGGATCTTATCGCTGACCGCATTGAAAAGCTCCTTGGAAACAAGCGGCTCATGGGCATCCTCGATCACATACCATTCAGACTCAGGCATCTTTTCAAGCTTTATGCCCTTATATATTGCGCTGTGCCTGCATCCATAAACCCTCCTGCCTATATATGCCGGATTGACAAGGATCCCGTATATCGTTCCCATTGACCAAGGACGGGGATTGCTTTTTCCCTTCTCTATATATTTGGGAGCCTTTGCTTCGTCAAGCTTCTCGGCTATCTTCTTTTTGGATACCCCATCGGCATACCATTGAAAAATGTTTCTCACGAACGGAGCCGTCTTTTCATCCGGCACGATGTTTGTATGAGCTTCATTCCGCATATACCCGTATGGAATCTGCCGCCATTTGAACTCGCCCTCTTCCATCTGTATATGAAGCGCCGCTTCGACCTTCCTCGAAATATCCTTGGAATAAAGGTCATTTATCAAGCTTTGCAGTGGAACCATGAGGCTTTCATTCGTTCCGTCAGTTTTCAAGGTATCGAACCGCTCCTTCACCGAGATAAAACGCACATCCAGCTTGGGAAACACGCTCTCCAGATAA
>CAZNCH010000150.1:0-3318 GCA_964571555.1 uncultured Lachnospiraceae bacterium
GCTATACTATCGTTAGGAATTACAGTCAAATTCCAAAAAATTACGATAGGAGTGAGCATTATGAACGATAGCAACAGTAGCTATTGGAACAAACTAAAATCGGATTTCATGGAATACGTTAAGCGTGAAATCCTGAAACCACAGGGAGAATACAAACGCTATACCAGATCTGTGGATTTACTCATAGAGTACGCTGAGGCAAATGGCTATAACGAGTATTCACCGGAAGTTGGCATGGCATTTTATGAATCAGAAAAGGCTCATGGCTATAAAGGGTATTCAACGCTTGGGTATCGTCGAGCTGCAATCCGGCATCTTAACGAATTCCTCTATGGTAATAGTTTCTGGCAACGTAAACCTCGTAACGTCTTTCGTTACCAAACGAGCAAGGTTCCGTTGCAATGCCCCAAACAGTTTTCTGAGGTTCTCGAGCGGTTCCTGCAGACAATACACAAAGAAGGACTGAAGGACATTACCGTCAATCAATACCGTGTTGCTTGTACCAAGATGTTGCTGGATTTTGAAGAACAAGGCGTCGCCGGTTGGGAGGACATCGATGCCAAAAATCTGACGTCGGCTTATATGCGTTCCACAAACAAGTACCATTTCGTTTCGTATTCGAGACGATTGTTTCAGTATTTGCTTGATGCTGGTGTTGTAACAACAAACTACACCGGCATCTTGCCGTCAATGTCAAAGCACAAAGCAATACCTTCGGTTTACAGCGAATCGGAAATCAACCAGCTGCTGGAAAGCGTAGAAACTTTTACGCCGCAAGGCAAGCGTGATTACGCAATTCTTTTAATTGCGGTCCGATTGGGGTTAAGACAGTCAGACATACGGCTTTTGCGCTTTGAAAATGTTGACTTTGAAAATGCCAGCGTAAGCCTTATCCAGTTTAAAACCTTGGTTCCTTTGGAATTATCCCTGCCTGATGAAGTTGCAAAGGCTCTACACGATTATATCGATAACGGTCGTGAAGAGTCTGATGAGCCGTATATTTTTCTCAACGGATACGGGGGAGCATTGACACAACATGCCGTTTCGCACATAACCTCAAGGCATTTCAAAAAAGCAAAAATTAATGTCGGTGACCGTCGCCACAGCACTCATGCGCTTAGAATGACTTTTGCAAGTCAGTTGATTGCGGAAAATGTGCCCTACGAAGTGGTAAGAGTCCTTCTTGGTCACGTCAACCGGGATTCTACCCGCCACTATGTAGAGTTTTCAATTGAGGGGCTGAGATCCTGTGCGCTTGAAGTTCCTGCACCCAGTGGTTTGTTTGCACAATATATGGCGGAGGAGGCATGAAAAATGGCAGTCATTTTTAAGAGCATCCTTTCTCAGGAAATGAATGATTATCTGGAGTTGCTTTGTTCCGCCAAGAGAGACACAGAAAGCTATGTATCCACTTTTAGAAGCCTCGATGAGTATTTGGTCAAAGCAAAAATTACCAAAAAAGCACTCCCTGAAAAGCTTCTGATGGATTGGCTCAGTACTCTTTCAATAGCGGAAACAACCAGAAATTACGAAATCGGCAGAATACGAAAATTTGCTCGTTATCTGACAGCTCTGGGCATCCCAGCGTGTGAACCTGATTTTTTCCGTGCTTCATCTACATACAAAGCTTACACATTTACCGATAAGGAATTCAGCAGAATCATTGCCGTGGCAGATAATTGTAAAGTAAGCTATACAAAGGCCGAAAGTGCCTTCGTTTTTCCGGTTCTGTTGCGTGTGCTCTACGGCTGTGGTCTGAGAGTAGGTGAAGCCCTTGCGCTTCAATGGAAAGACGTTGACCTTGACAACGGAGTCATTACAATTAAGCAAGCGAAAAACAACAAGCAGCGACGTGTACCGGTTAGCGATTCGATGAAAAATCTTCTTGCCCAGTACCGCAAACGGAGGTTTACCGATTGTGATGACGCTGTGTATTTGTTTGTCAATAGCGAGAAAACCGGGAAACCCTATGATGTACAAACATTCGGATATTGGTTTTCTAAAGTCCTTGAAAAAGCAGGTGTTGATAACCAGCGCAAAGAGCCTTTTGAGCGTTGTATTTCAACGCATACCCTGCGGCATTATTTCACCTTTAAATCATTCCAGAAAGCCGTATCCGAAGGACGTACTCTTGAAGAAACAGCTCCTTATCTGTCTGCCTATCTGGGGCACGAAACATTTTTCGGAACGGAGAAATATTTAACCACAGACTATACAATGTATACCGATTCGCAGGAGAAGGTATCCAATGCAATCCAGTCCGTATTTCCGGAGGTGTCTTTTGAATGAGCAGAAAAACAAACGAAGTCACCTCGTTGTTGGAAGAGTTTTTTACCGATTACCTTCCACATGTAAGGGGATTAAGCGAAAATTCCATTACTTCATACCAATATGCCTTTCGGCTTCTCTTTCATTATTTATGGAACGTGAAAGGATTGCCGCCCGAGAAGGTAACTTTTGAATCGTTATCCGGCGATACCATTGAAGATTTTCTGCTACACCTCGAGGAAGACCGTGGATGTTCTGTAAAAACGAGGAACCTGAGACGTGCTTCGATTGTTACGTTTGCCAAGTTTGCTGCGAAAAGGTCGTTTACGGCATCCATGTCTTTTCACTCCGGCATTTCACGGGTTCCCAAAAAGAAGGAACCCAAAAAGCTTGGCTTCAAGCACTTTTCAAAGGAAGAAATCACGATTCTTCTAAATTCGCCGGATATATCCAGGTTGATTGGGCAGCGCGATTTAACCCTTATGAGCTTGCTGTATGCTTCAGGTGCGCGTGCACAGGAGCTTTGCGATATCACCCTGGCAGACATTACATTGGGGACTCCTACGAAAATCCGATTGACGGGTAAAGGAAGCAAAACCCGTGTTGTAACCATTCCTGACAGCTGCACTGCCATACTGAAAGAATACCTGAAGAGCAGAAATCTCGACCTTGCCTCAAGGGAAACAAAGGGGCGGCACTTATTCTCCAGCCAGACCCACGAACACATGTCAATTGCGTGTGTTGAGGGAATTGTCAAGAAATATGTCACAGAGGCGAAAGCACAGCATCCGAATCTTTTCAAAGAAGACAGCTATTCTCCTCATTCGTTTAGGCATTCTATTGCAGTCCATATGCTTGAAGCCGGTGACTCTCTTGTTGCAATTAAGGCCTTCCTGGGGCACTCTTCTCTTGCGACCACATGCATATACGCAACCGTGACCCCTGAACTGGCGAACAAATACCTGGACGAGCGTGGAAAAGCATTGCCGGATGTCTCCACACAGACCACTCCACAGCCGTTGCCACAGGCTTTACCGTTCTTGTATCGAT
>CAZNCH010000151.1:0-3303 GCA_964571555.1 uncultured Lachnospiraceae bacterium
ATTCAAGTTTGGATGTTGTTTGCCATTTTCCGTTGAATGTGTTGATTAAAAATCCGGAATTATTAAACGAACAGGAATGTCAGTATGCAATGAATCCGGCAACACATTTGGATTTTCTAATTTATAACAGAATTGGTAAAAAGCCTGTGCTAGCGATTGAAGTTGACGGATATGACTACCATAAAGAAAATACCGTACAGGCTTCAAGAGATTTCTTGAAAAATCACATAATGGAGCTATATGAAATTCCATTGGTGAGATTTAAAACGTAAGCGCCTAATGATAGGGTGTTAAGTTCACTCTATCAAAAATACCCCAGCTCGATGAGAGTTGGAGTATTTCACTATAATTCACATTCAATTGTCTGCTTCCAGATCCTTCGGATCAATGGACCATGGCGCGATAGTGGCGAGCTGCTCATCTGTCCAGCTCTCATCCGGCCGATGGGCCAGGACGAACTTGAGGTATCCATAGATGTTCAAATCGTAGGCCTTTGCCATTTCCACAATGCTGTAGACAATGGCGCTCGCTTCAGCTCCGGCCTGACTCTTACTGAACAACCAGTTCTTACGTCCTACAGTGAATGGCCGGATGGCGTTTTCAGATAAGTTGTTCGTAAAGCTGCATCGTCCATCTTCTAGATAGGTTTCAGCTGTTGCTTTTCGGTTCTTTACATAGTTGACTGCCTTATACATACGGCTGTTAACTACAGGCCTTAGACTTTCAAGCCATGACCAAAAAGCCTCGAGGATCGGCTTTTCCTTCTCGAGACGAAGCTGCTTACGTTTTTCGTAATCATCTGGATACTTACTATTGATGTAATCCTCGATTCGGAACAGTCTGTCACAATACTGCACGCCTTGAACAGCGGGCTGGCTGTAATCGAACTGTTTCCCTTTGGGGATGGCATCGATGAAGTACCGCCTTATGTGCGCCCAACAAGAGCACCTCTTTATGCCGGGGACTTTGTTATACCCCTGATAGCCATCGGTTGCCAGATATCCAACAAAACCATTCAGGAAATCCGAGGCATGATCACCATTCCTTGTCTCCGTATACTGATAAAGAATGATGGGTGGGAGCCCGTCTTCACCGCTGCGGAACAGCCACATGAAGGACTGGGTCTCTGCACGTCGATCCGGTTCATTTAGAACCTGGATCCTGGTCTCATCAGCCATTGCGAAGCTCCGCTTCAAGAGCTCACGATGAAAGTAATCGTACAATGGCCGGAAATAATTCTTCGAGCAGTGGATGATCCAGTTGGCAAGTGTTGTCCGGCTGAGCTCGGCTCCGTATTGCTTCCAGTCTTTTTCCTGACGATACAGAGGCATGCTGTTCGCATACTTCTGATAGATCGTCCAGGCAACCGCAGACTCAGAGGCATAACTTTTGGGTATCAGCGCTGCGGGTACAGTTGCTTTAGCAAAGACAGGAACTTCTGTATCACCGGTTCCCTCTTTGCATGAAGGACAGGCGTATACCTCACGATAGATCTCGACGATCTCGCATTTCGCCGGGATAAAAGAGAGTTCACGGCGGACAAAGTCTTTTCCTACATACTCCATTGGAGTGCCGCAGACGGAGCAGATCTTATCTTCATCCGCTAAGGGAATGATCCGTTCCGTCACCTTGAGACCTTTGAAAGTTTCAGCATGCGTTGCCTTGGCTTTTCGCTTATGCTCTGCGACTGAGATTTCTTCTTCAGGATGTGCCGGCACTGCTTCCTGTTCTGCTTCATCAAAAAGATACAGCTGTCCCGGAATATCGACCGTGCGTTTCTCACTGGATGCTCCAAAGAGTTTCCTGGTCAGAAAGTCCAGCTGCTCCTTCATTGTTTTCTCATTGTTCGTCTTTTCTTCTAACATGAGACGGAGAGATCTGATCAGCTCATTCTGCGTTGTAATGGTGTTATTCAACTGTGAAATGGTATCCTTCAGCTCGCGCAACTGGATGTCTTTAGCACTGATAGCCATCGTTCTCTCCTTTGATTTGATACCTTTATTATACCAAAAATGAGAGAGATTTTGAAGCATAACAAAGCCGAAAAAGCCAGTATTTATGCGGGTTTGCGGCATTTCAAAAGTCAGTTTCGGAACTGGAATCGGAAGCTTTTTAATCCAATTTCAAAGCCTTTGGCTGATCGATATCTATGCCTGACATGAGCCAGTCGAACTGTCTCCAGGTAAGGTTACGGACTTCGGATTCATTATTCGGCCATTGATATCTGCCTTTGATAGAGAGCTTTTTGTAGATCAGAACAAAGCCGTCCGGCTCATGAAAGAGCGCTTTGATCCGGTCTCTGCGTCGGCCACAGAAGAGGAATAAAGAGCTTGAAGTTGGATCCATCTTGAGCTGGGTTTCCACTATGGCAGTCAATCCGTCGATAGATTTGCGCATGTCGGTATGCCCGCACACGATGTAGATCTTATCCAGGCTCGAAATATCGCCTAGCATGCCGGTTCCCGCAGAAGCTTGAGAGTTCTGGAAAGCAACACTGGATCAGCAGAATTACTGATGCGGATCGTAAGACTGTTCATCGTAACTTCAATCGTATGTGAATTATCAAGGTACACATCTGCCTGCCGTACAGGTACGGCGGGAGGTTGTTCCGGCAAAGTATCCGGAACTATATCAATTGAGACCACATCCTGCTTTGGCTGTGGTAGCCCGGAATGACCATACTTTGGTTCTGGCACAACAGCGCATGCGTCTTTTCTGCATCTGCTGATCCAGTTATAGAAGGTGCTGGCGGATATGTTGTTCTGACGACACCAGTCAGCATCTGTAAGGCCGCTTTTGCGGCATTCATTGATGAGTCTGAGCTGCTCCGACTTCGGAACTCGTTTTGCATAAGTTTTTGACATGACCTATCCTCCTGATTAGGTAGTGAATTAATCCAACTTTCACTACCTATCATAAGGAAGTCTGGATGGTCATGCCATCCGCGCCAAGATTAGGCGCTTACGAAAGATATATGATTCAAAAAGACTTAAGAAGCTGGTAGATGAAATAGAAAAGTAATTTTCATTTCTAAACTTTAATAACATCAAAGGAGCCCATCTCATTTATATGAGGTGGGCTTACTATATCTTGTGGTAGTGGTGGCTCTCAAGCTATAAAATCCGAAGTGGCTCTCAAGCTCTAAAAAGGTGGCTCTGAAGAGTTGTAATATTCAGTGTTCCCCGTCTCCAGTTCAAAAGCTACCGCCACGGTGATTTTCTGGATCAGGAGTTTTTCCTTGCGATTTTCTTCCACATGATTGAAGGAGAAAAACTCACAAAAGTGCGTAAATTCAAGGATTGT
>CAZNCH010000152.1:0-3284 GCA_964571555.1 uncultured Lachnospiraceae bacterium
TGATCGTGATCAGCACCTCGCCTTTAGCGTCCAGCGTGTTGATGGCTTCCTTCTCAAAATAAACTGGTATGTTCTTGTCTTTCAGCTGCCGGATGTATTGGAGGCAGTCAAGAGTGTTTCGGGCAAATCGGCTGATGGATTTGGTGATGACCATGTCGATGTTACCGGCCATGCACTCGTCGATCATTCGGTTGAATTCGTCACGCTTTTTTGTGTTGGTGCCGGAGATACCGTCGTCTGCAAATATGCCCGCCAGCTCCCATTCCGGATTCTTTTGAATGTACTCGGTGTAGTGCGTGACCTGAGCCTCGTAGCTTGTTTCCTGTTCTTCGGAATCCGTGCTGACGCGGCAGTAGGCTGCAACACGGAGTTTTTTCTGCGCTGATTGCTTTACTGTATTTCCGACCTGCCGTCTGGCCGGAATCACCATTACATTTCCCATTAGCTTACCTCGCTTTCAATGAGGCTGTAGAGGTATTCTGCCTGCAGCCTCGGATCTTCATAGTGTTGCTCTGCCGCAGCCATGCGAAAGCCGGTAGGAGACGCTGCGGGTTTTACTCTCTTTTTCCTGTTCAGCCTGCCAAGTTTCTCGGCACGTTCAAATCGGATGGCGGCAGCTTTATCGTAGGTTTCCTGATCAATGATAGCCGGGTAAAAGTCGTCTCCGAGGTAGTGCCTGTTTTCCATCAGGCGCTTTGCCGTGCCGTGGTAGGTTTCAATGCCAGCAGCGGCAGCAGCCTTGGTCAGTGCCATCCCGGAGATGTAATTCTCATAGAGCTTTCGTATTTTATTGGCTTCATCCTCTTTAATCGTGGCGCAGCCGTTTTCAATGCTGTAGCCGTAGGGTGTATGTCCCATGTATTCACATCCTTTCTCGAAGCGTCAGACCGCATTTCAGTTCAAAGCGCACTTCATTTCTGGAGCGGACAATGATGCGGTTCACATATTCATTAAACAGGTCATCATCGAATTCCTGAAGTATTCCACCTTTTTCTGTAAAGTGCAGAAGCGCTGTGGCTGCGGTGACCTTTGTTACATCTCCGGAAACAGCGTTTTTTAAGGCGTTGATCTCATCCCGGAAACTGTCTGCCTGCGAAAGCAGCTCGTTCGTTTCTTTGTTAAAAAGGATCGGGTCGATGATGCCCTGTGTCATGAGCTTTGTCAGCGTCTCGCGCTTTTCTGTGTTCTGCGCCAGTAGGGTCTGTATTTCCTGAATGCGCCGAAGCGAGTCATCAGACGAAGTGTTTTTCAATGCGTCCACATATGGCTTTAGGATGATCCTGTGCGCGTAGACCAGCTTGTTCATCATGGTGACGAAAGCCTGCTTCAGATCATCGTCTTTTACAAAAAGCATGTGGCATTTATCTTTATCCTTGATGTGGGTACTGCAGCACCATGCGGTGTATTTGTATCCGGTGCAGCTGTGTATCCGGCGCTTAAAGGTATCGCCGCACTCGCCGCAGATGATCTTCCCGGAGAAGGTGTAGCGATTCTGGTATTTGTCGCTCCCTTTGACGACACCTTTTTCTGTTGCCCGCTGGTGAATAAAAGCGTGAGCAGCTTCAAAGTCCTCCCGGCTGATGATTGCCTCGTGATGATCCTTGACCATGTACTGTGTCTGCTCGCCGTGATTGTTGTGCCGGACAAAGCGTGAATCCGAGTACGTTTTCTGGAAAAGGCAGTCGCCGACATACTTCTCATTGGAGAGCATCCCGCGAATGGTTGTGGCTGTCCAGCGTCCGTTTCGCTTGGTAGGAATGCCGCGCCGGTTCAGGTCATCCGCGATGGCGTGGGTGCCTTTGCCGGAGAGCAGCGCTGCGAAGATTTCTTTTACCACAGCCGCCTGCTCCGGATTAATTACCATCTGCTCGCCATCCCAATCGTAGCCGTAGGGTGGGTAGCTGACTTTATAGGTGCCGCTCTCAAAGCGTTTCTGGATTGACCACTTGCTGTTTTCTGATATGGAAACAGACTCGCCTTCGGCCATGCTGGAGAGAATTGCCAGAAACAGCTCGCTCTCCATTGAGCCGGTGTTGATATTTTCCTTCTCGAAATAAATCGGAATGTGCAGGGCGAGCAGTTTTCTTACCAGTTCTAAGCAGTCCGTTGTGTTCCGGCTGAAGCGGCTGATGGATTTTGTGATAACAAAGTCCACTTTACCGGCCTTGCAGTCGTCAATGAGTCGTAGGAGCTCCGGGCGCTTGTCCTTCTTGGTGCCAGTGATGCCTTCGTCGAAATAGAGTCCAGCGAACTCCCAGTCATCACGGGATGTGATGTAATTTTCGTAGTGGGTTTTCTGTGCCTCAAGGCTTTCAAGCTGGGCATCGGAATCCGTAGAGACGCGGCAGTAGGCGGCTACCCTGATCTTCTTGAGTTTAACTTTCGAGCTCGCTGTTTCCGCGATTTTCGTGACTTTTTTCAAGGGAAGTCCCTCCTTTCCGTACGTCTATACATCACTCTAAAGCGACTACATATCAAGGGATTTTCGGCATTATTTCCGCGAACAAGGGAGAGAAAGTTTCTCGATTGATGGCGGTTAATTTGTTGAATTCAGCCACAGAAATGAGGCCGTCATCGAGCATCTTCTTTGCGATTGTCTGTGCTCTGCGGTAGTCCAGATCGCCCTGAATCCGCTCCTGCGTGAAATATCCAGATTGAACATTTGTGATTTCGTCTGTCATAACATATCCACCTCCAGTTTCCACTGGAGATGAACTGCCTTTTTGAGCGGAGGAAAATAAAAAAAGCCTGCGGGCATTCCGAAGAACACTCGCAGGCATAGCAGATTGGATATTCAGTTATTTCACTCTGATCTTCCAGCCGGTCAGAATAAGGTTGACGTTTTTGATGAGCGTCGGGTTGAGCTTCTGGATCGCCGAAACCGTGGTGCTGTATTTCTTAGCAATTCCGGAGAGGGTATCACCGCTTTTTACGGTGTAGTAGACAGGAGTAGATTCCTGCTTTTTCACCAGAGCATTGACCTTTGCCTGCACGGCAGAATAATCATACCCGGCAGCGGTGAGGCGTTCTTTGCGGTCGGTTCCGTTTCCCCATTTGCCGTCCAGCACCTCTTGCGCCAGCTCATCTACGGTCTTTGCCGGAGTGACCGGAGCAGGAGTGGCAGGCTTGCTGTCATCGGACGCAGACTTTGTAAAGCCGTTGAAGCCGCCGTTCTGGATAATGGCAGGATAATCCACATAGGCGTAGTCCATATCCACATTACCACTGATGCCGTCAACAGAGCCCTTGGAAGAATACTGCCAGATGCCGTAGTCGCCCTTATA
>CAZNCH010000153.1:0-3261 GCA_964571555.1 uncultured Lachnospiraceae bacterium
CCTTTACACGGTCTACGTTGGCCGGATGGACGTTTACAAAGCCTTTTTCAACGCCGACACGCTCCAGTGCGTCGGAACGAAATGCTAAGGAGGAACGAAGCCATGACAGAGAAGCAGATGAAGCAGATCGAAGCCCAGCTGCCCATGGGTGAGAAAATCAACAGGGCTTACAGAGCTTTCGAGGGCGACATCAGGGTCATCACCCGCAACGCCGAGGGACGCGAAACCCGCTACACCGTGATTTTCGACAAGGACGACAACGTGACCATCAAGCAGTTTTAGGAGGCGGCGCATGAACGTGAAGGATGTGAAGACCATGACCTACAAGGAGCTGGAGCGCGAGCTGAGCGAAAACCGCGCCAAGCTGCCGACCTCCAGCCTTGAGGAAAAGCGCCAGCTTATCAACCGCGACCACGACCTGATGACCGAGATGGACAGACGCTGGGACGTCGCCGAGAAGAAGCGCGACGGCCGTTGAGTAGCCGATAAGACCTGAAACCACCGAGCCAGCCCGAAAGGGCTGTTGCTCGTACAGATAGATTATCGGACAGGTTGAGCCTTTGACGCTCGACCTTTTTCTTTTGCCGCCACATGGCGGCTTTTTTGTTGCCCACAGCGGCGGGAAGGAGGACAAAAACCTATGGCAATGCGCAAGCTAAAAGACTACACACCCACGCGCTTCATGGCTCCCGACAGCCATTACGATAAGGACGCCGCCGACTACGCTGTGGCGTTCATCGAATCACTCTGCCATACCAAAGGCAAATGGGCGGGAAAACCGTTCGAGCTAATCGACTGGCAGGAGCGCATCGTAAGAGACATCTTCGGTGTGCTGAAGCCCAATGGGTATCGGCAGTTCAATACTGCCTACATCGAGATCGGAAAGAAAAATGGTAAAAGTGAGCTTGCGGCGGCTATTGCGCTCCTTCTGACCTGCGGCGACGGGGAGGAAAGAGCCGAAGTGTACGGTTGTGCTGCCGACCGAAATCAGGCCAGTATCGTATTCAATGTGGCGGCGGATATGGTTCGCTTCTGCCCGGCGCTTGCGAAAAGAGTTAAGATTCTGGACTCTGTGAAAAGGCTCATATACCAACCGGCAGGCGGTGTCTATCAGGTGCTTTCTGCTGACGTGGCCAACAAACATGGCTTCAACACCAGCGGTGTGGTTATGGACGAGCTTCACGCTCAGCCGAATCGGCGACTATATGACGTAATGCTCCGAGGCTCCGGCGACGCACGAATGCAGCCGCTTTTCTTCCTCATCACCACGGCTGGCGACAACCGCAACAGCATCTGCTGGGAAGTTCATTCAAAGGCAAAAGACCTGCTGGAAGGCCGCAAGCACGACCCGACGTTCTACCCCGTAATTTATGGGACGGAGGAGACCGAGGATTGGACAGACCCCAAGGTATGGGCGAAAGCGAATCCCAGCCTTGGCGTTACCATCGGCATTGACAAGGTGCAAGACGCTTTCAATTCGGCGAAGGAGAATCCGGCTGAGGAGAACGCTTTCAGACAGCTTCGTTTGAACCAATGGGTGAAGCAGACCATACGCTGGATGCCCATGGACAAATGGGACGCGTGTGATTTTCCCGTTGACCCGGAATCGCTGCGTGGCAGAGTGTGTTACGGCGGGCTTGACCTTTCGTCTACCACCGACATCACAGCCTTTGTGCTTGTGTTCCCGCCCGAGGACGAAGAAGACAAGTATATCGTGCTCCCGTACTTTTGGCTGCCAGCCGACAATGTACCGCTCAGAGTACGGCGCGACAAAGTATTTTATGATGTTTGGGAGCGGCAAGGTCTGATCAACACCACCGAAGGCACCGTAATCCACTACGATTTCGTGGAAAAGTTCATTGACGACCTCGGCAAGCAGTATAACATCCAGTCCATAGCTTTCGACCGTTGGGGTGCCACGCAGATGGTGCAAGACCTCGATGGCATGGGCTTTACTGTCGTCCAGTTCGGGCAGGGGTTTCAAAGCATGTCACCTCCAACGAAAGAGCTTATGAAGCTCGTTCTGGAGAAGCGCATCGCTCACGGCGGACATCCCGTCCTGCGCTGGATGATGGATAACATCTACGTCAAGCAAGACCCTGCCGGAAACATCAAGCCGGACAAAGAGAAAAGTACCGAGAAAATTGACGGCGCAGTCGCCATGATTATGGCCCTTGATCTTGCCATACGAAACGGCGGTGAGCCTGCGTCTGTCTATGATAAGCGCGGCCTTTTGATTCTGTAGAACTGGAGGAAAACGCATGAACCCTTTTACAAAACTCTTTCGCCCGCGTGACAAGCCGCCCGTTACGAACTATATGAACGGCGCACCGTATATGTTCTTCATGGGCGGCAGCACGGCGGGCAAGCATGTCAACGAGCGTTCAGCCATGCAGATGACGGCTGTGTACTCCTGCGTGCGTATCCTGTCCGAGGCGGTGGCGGGCTTGCCTTTGCACCTGTACCGCTACAACGACGACGGTGGCAAAGAAAAAGCTCTTGATCACCCCTTGTACAGGCTTTTGCACGACGAGCCAAACCCTGAAATGACCAGCTTCATCTTCAGAGAAACCCTCATGACCCATCTGCTCCTATGGGGCAACGCATATGCGCAAATTGTCAGAAATGGTCATGGCGAAGTGTTGGGCCTCTACCCCTTAATGCCCTCGAAGATGACTGTGGACAGGGACGCAAAGGGTGAGCTGTTCTACCGATACCAGCGCACGACCGAGGACAGCCCGGCAACGGGCAAGCCCGAAATGGTGTATCTCGACCCTCACGATGTGCTGCATATTCCCGGCTTGGGCTTTGACGGCTTGGTCGGCTACAGCCCGATTGCTATGGCCAAAAACGCCATCGGCATGGCGATCGCCTGTGAGGAATACGGCGCTAAGTTCTTCGCCAACGGCGCGAATCCGGGCGGCGTCCTCGAACACCCCAGCACCCTCAAAGACCCGCAGAAGGTACGCGAGAGCTGGAACAGCGTCTTCCAAGGCTCTGGCAACAGCCATCGTATCGCAGTTCTAGAAGAGGGCATGAAGTTCCAGTCCATCTCAATCTCCAACGAACAGGCGCAGTTCTTGGAGACGCGCAAGTTCCAGATTGACGAGATCGCGAGGATATTCCGCGTGCCGCCTCACATGGTTGGCGACCTTGAGAAATCTTCGTTCAGCAACATTGAGCAGCAGTCGCTTGAGTTCGTAATCTACACCCTTCGGCCGTGGCTTGTGCGCTGGGAGCAGAATCTCGCACGGGCGCTGT
>CAZNCH010000154.1:0-3229 GCA_964571555.1 uncultured Lachnospiraceae bacterium
CATAACCGTCTGTGTTTCCGTCGTTTGTCGATTCGTAAGCTGCGATTGCTGCGGAAATGACCGCAACGATTTCCGTATCGTTCATGACCTCTTCCGTCGCCGTCGCTACCGGTTCTGCAACATCTTCCGAAAGCGCCTTGGCAGCCTTTGCTTTTCTTTTCGCTTCCAGTTTCGGGAAGATACCGAAACAGCCGATGATCAGGCTTAACAGAATCAGAATCGCAAATACGGTTCCCATACCGATCAGGGTATTCATCGCCGCATTGTTTATTTTCTCACCAAAGGTAAGCATAATATTGGTTGCACAGGAATTCATCGTGTTGTAATAGTTGTCCTCGAACACATATTCAACCGTTGCTTCCCGCTGTCTGCCTTCGCTGTTTAATAAATTTCCCTGTACATTCACTCGAACGACTATTTCCGTTCCCTTGGGATCGTATGCCGTTTCAATTCCTGTCGCCGTGATCTGATCACCCAGACGCTTCGTAGCATTGAACCAGGAAGTGAGTCCCGACTTGAATGCTTCGCCTTCGACATAAACGCCGGATTCGGCAAGTTGAAGTTCGAATTCCTCCGGAGAGGTTGTGTTCAGATAATTCTGAAATTCCTGATCTGTGGAAGCCGGAATGAAGATGCCGGTCGTAACGGAACTTGCTACCATTTCCACTTTCTGTCGGGTCATTTCGTCAACAGGCTTCTGTTCTGCGAGAATGGAGCATCCGTTCAGTGCAAACAGACAGGCGGTCAGGCATAATAATAATTTAATTTTCTTCATATTATGATTCCTTTCCTTTCTATACTGTTCCGTGCTTCTTGTTGGGAAGATCCTCTCTCTTTGTAAAAAGCATTTCAAATGCGCCGATCACATACTTACGTGTATCAGCCGCAGAAATGATATTGTCCACATAGCCTCTGCGTGCGGCGGATGCGATGGAATTCTGAAGTTCGGCATATTCTTTCGCCTTTTCATTCAGCACCTCGTTACCTTCGCCCGCATACATTACCTTGGCGGCAAGTTTGGCGTCCATCATACCGATAGAAGCGGTATCCCACGCATAAGTCATATCGCAGCCGAGCGCCTTGGAATTCATTACATTATAAGCATTGCCGAATGCTTCTCCGACAATGACATTGACCTTCGGCACGGTTGCGTTCGCAAACGCATAAGCCAGTTTTGCGGCAGCCTTCGCCATCTTCTTCTCCGCTTCCACCGTTGCTTCGAAGCCCTTTACCTTGGTCAGCGTCAGCACCGGAAGATCGAAAGCGTCGCAGAAGTGAACGAAATCAGCCGCCTTGACGCAGCCGTAAGGACCCATCATATCAGCATTGTTCGCGATTGCACCGACCGTCACGCCATCCAGTTTCATGAGACCGCAGACCATATCCTTTGCATAATCCGCCTTCACTTCCACAAACTGATAGTTGTCGGCGATCTGCTTCAGAAGTTCCGACGCATCATCCGCCGCACCGCAGGCGCGATTCAGATCATCCGCGCACTCATCAAACGCATCATTTTCTTCATTATTAGAAGGAAGCATCGCAATCAACTGTCTCATCTGTGCAAACAGTTCCGCTTCACTGACAACGAAATCAACATTGCCGCACTCTGCGCTCTGGAATGCCGCCGAAGCGGTATCACTCTTTGCTTCGTAATTCCCCTCAAGCGCATTCGGAGAATTCACGAACAACTTCGCGTCGTTCGTCATAAATGTGAAATCCGTCATGGTCGGGAAGAGGGCAAGTCCGCCGCCGCAATTACCAAAAATTGCGGAAATCTGCGGAATCATTCCGCTTGCTTTCGCCTGTTTGCCATAGATACGACCGAACGCAGCCAATGCATCCGTTCCTTCCTGCAAACGAAGCCCGGCGCTGTCGATCAGGCCGATCACGGGCGCCCCCACCTTCATTGCAAGATCATATAATGCACAGATCTTTCCCGCATGCATTTCACCGACAGAACCACCCATCACAGCGGCATCCTGACTGTAAACATAGACAAGTTTACCGTCAATCAGACCATAGCCGGTCACAACACCGTCTGCGGGAGTATTCTTCGGTTCCAGATTAAAATCAGTCGCTCTGGAAGTAACCAGACCGCCGATTTCAACAAAACTGTTTTCATCAAGCAGAGAAGCGATTCTCTCACTTGCTTTGGAATTGTTACTCATTTTGTTTGCCTCCCATCGGAATTTTTCGCAATCGTATGAATTGTATCATAAACGAATTAGAATTGATAGAGATATTTCGAAAAAAGATTCAGACCTTTAATTCCACGTTGATTTCCTTCTCCGCTTCCGCTTTGAATTCTTCCAAACGCTCCGGCGAAATGTCCGGAAGTTCATCCAAAGACTCCACGTGGAAACTGCGCAGGAACTGTTCCGTCGTCCCGAAGAGAATCGGTCTTCCCGGCGCATCCATTCTGCCGAGTTCTTTCACCAGATCCAGTTCGATCAGTCGGTTCACCGCATGTTCGCAACTCACGCCCCTGATCTTCTCGATTTCGAGTCTGGTCACCGGCTGTTTGAAGGCGATGATGGACAGCGTCTCCAGTAAAACGTCGGTCAAAGTGTAATTCTTCGGCGTCTTGGCAACCTTGATGATGTGTTCGAACATTTCGCTCTTCGAACAAAGCTGTACACGATCCTCAAGAAAAGCAATTGTGATACCGCGCTGTGCATCGGCGTCCAGACATTCTTTCATTTCGGAAATCAGAGCAAAGGTGTCTTCCCGATCTCTTCCGATCGCAGCCGCAAGTTTATCCATTGCAACCGAATCTCCCACTGAAAAAAGAATCGCTTCCAGTGCGGCAAGCGGATGTTCGATCGGCTCAAGTAAAGCGTCTTCTCCCGAATTCTTTTCCGCCGTTTCCGCAAGTGTCGCTTCATTCAGCAGTTCTTCCATGTTCTTTTCTTCAATTTTCTCGGTAATATCAACCAGTTTGGAACCCATTTACGCAACCTTTGAAGTAATCATGATATCATCAAATAACACATCCTGGGCAATCACGATCTGACCCGTCTTGATCATTTCCAGAATAATCAGAAACGTAACCACCGTTTCCATTTTGGATTTCTGCTCCTTTAAGAGATCCCTGAAACTGAATTTCTTATGAAAACGAATGTAATTTTCAACATATTCCGTCTTCTCTTCCAGATTCACCTCATCCCGCTCAATCTTGCCGAACTGGGATCTGATCGGATCCACCTTGTCAATCTGGCGTTTCATCATG
>CAZNCH010000155.1:0-3220 GCA_964571555.1 uncultured Lachnospiraceae bacterium
GGCAGCATCTTTATCTCAACGCATCTGCCGGAGAGGTAGGTGGAATACTCCGACGAAAGCAAATACGCATTGGAACCGGTGATATAGATGTCGCAGTTGAAATCAACACGGAAGGAATTCACCGCATCCTCCCAAGCATCGATCCTTTGTAGCTCGTCGAAGAACAGGTACATCCGCTTTCCGGACAGAACGCGCTGTTTCACGTAGTCGTAAAGTATATCCGAGGTCATGTCCTTGAAGTCGTGAGATTCGAAGTTCATCTCCACAATCTGTTCATCGGATATGCCGCTTTCTCTCAGATGCTGTACCATCAACTTCAGCAGACTGGACTTTCCGCAGCGGCGGATACCTGTCACCACCTTTACGGGCTCCGTATCCTGAAAAGCGATGAGTTTATTCAAATACGATTCGCGTTTTTTGAGTTCGTGTGATTCAATCATGGCTCGCACCTCCACTAGAAACAGTATAGCACAAACTTTAAGAAAAATCAAGTAGTTGCAGTTGACTGCAAAAACTTCTTGATTTCGTCAATTGTTGCAGCGATACGAGATAGATAAGCCGTAATGCCGCAGACGCCCTCATGAGTGGCATGACTGTATGGAATCGTCCAGTCGGCTTTTGGCCTCTGGTAAAAAGCACTCAAGTATAAGTATTTCCCACAATCGACAATAATTTCATTTTGCCGCTCACAAAGAGAACGTGGGCGGCTTTTTAGCATCTACCAAGACAGGAGGAAAAACACAATGTCAGCAACTGAACTGAGAAACCAGGTCGTCGCACTTTACAAGTCCCGGATGAGCAAGAACAAGTACACGCAGGGCGCTGATCGCGGCTGTTTCTTTGGCAAGCCCGAAGGGACGAATCCCGGCTATTCCGACTGCTCCTCGTCTGTCCGCGCTGTCTACAAGCGCGTTCTCGGCGTGGACATCGGCAGCAATACTGACGCGCAAGTACGCTCCAAACGCGGCACGGTGGTTGATACCACCACAGGCTTATACCCCAATGAAGACAATCTGCGTCCCGGCGATACGCTCTACTTTAAAGGCAACAGCAGCCACACCGAGGGCGTGGGGCACGTCGAGTTGTATATCGGCAAAGGGAAATGCGCCGGGCACGGCTCCGGCATAGGCCCCAAGGTTCACAACCTGCGTAACTACTGCCGCGGGCGCGGCGCGACCAAGCGTTACTACAAGGCGATCCGCTGGATTCAAGATGATAGCGAACCTGATGTCGTCCCGGCTGACCCGGTGACCACGAAAGGCTCCGTGCTCGTCACGGGCGGCTCGGTGTGGATTCGCTCTGGCGCAAGCAAGGAAACGGACGGTCTGGGCATCGTCCACAAGGGCGATGTGCTGAAAAGAAGCGGAGCAGATGCTACCGGCTGGCGCGGCGTGGTTTACGAGGGGCAGAATGCTTTTATTACCGCCAAGTACAGTTCCATCCAGTAGCGTAGGAGGACAGATACCATGCGAGTCGCAATAATCGACGCTGACCTGATAGGGCGCAGGAATCACCGTTTCCCGAACTTGGTGGCCATGAAGCTTGCGGGGTATCACAGGGAGCACGGAGACGATGTGGAGCTAATAACCGATTACTCCCTTCTTTTCGATGCCGGCGGCAAGCTCCTGTACGACCACGTTTATCTGTCAAAGGTGTTCACCGACACGCCTGTACCTGCTGAACTGCTGACCCTCCCGACTGTCAGCTATGGCGGCACGGGCTTTTTCTATGCCGACGCGCCGCCTTTGGCTGACGAGATAGAACACCACATGCCCGATTACCACCTTTACGACGGGTGGGTCGAAAGGCAGATCGCCGCAGGCGTGAAACGCTCCGCTTTGACCTATTTCCTCGATTACTCCATCGGCTTCACGACTCGGGGCTGTATCCGTGGCTGTAGCTTTTGCGTCAATCGCAACTCACAAAAGGCTTGTGTACACAGTCCGCTCTCCGAATTCCTGGACGACTCCCGCCCGTATATCTGCCTCCTTGACGATAACGTGCTGGCGTGCGCCGAGTGGCGGGCTGTGTTCGATAACTTACGTGCCGCGAATAAGCCTTTCCAGTACAAGCAGGGGCTGGATGAACGGCTGTTGACCGAGGAGAAATGTAAAGTGCTGTTCTCCAGCAAATGGCGCGGCGACTATATTTTTGCCTTTGATAAGCTGTCTGATATGAACCTTATCGAGAGCAAGCTGAAGCTAATTCGCCGCTACACGACGGCTGTGCCGAAGTTCTATGTGTTCACGGGATATGACCACCGAAGCCCGGATGGTGTTCCTGCTGATGCCTCGTTCTGGCAATCCGATCTCCGCGACCTGTACACCCGGATAGCACTCCTGCTGTCCTACCGCTGTTTGCCTTACGTGATGCGTTTCGCAGGATACACGGCTTCCCCTTACGCGGGTGTGTACGTCCAGCTGGCGAGATGGTCAAATCAACCGGCCTTTGTGAAAAAGAAAACCTTCGTGGAGTTTTGCCTTATGCACAAAAAGGGCTCGGCAACCATGCGGGCACTGGAGTTGCTGAGAGCTGATCTGCTCGACGTGTACGAAGGGTTTTCATGGCTCCGTTTTGGCGGCACGTTCATGCCTTTGGCGCACAGTCCGCCCACTCATCCCACAGCTCAATCCATTACCAGTAACCCTTAGCAGCATCATTATCACGCCGGGCATGACCCGGAGGAAGGAGGTCTGCACATGACCGCAACGATTATCAGCCTTTGCGCATCACTTGTCAGTGGCGTCACGCTCTTTTTCGTTCAGCGATTCTTCAAGAACCGCGAGAAGAAAGAAGAAGAAAAGGATGCCGCAGCAAAGCGCGAAAACATCCTAATTCTCAAAAGCGTCAATGCCCTCGGCAAGCTGACCGAAGCCAACGCCATCGCCATTCGTGATGGGCGCACCAACGGTGAGCTGCACGCCGCTCTCGACGAGTACGGGAAAGTTGAAAAGGAAATGTACGAGTATCTGCTGGAGCAGAATGCAAATCGATAAAACACGCCGGAGCTAACCACTCCGGCTTTTTCCCGCCCACAGGGTCAAGTGGGAGAAGGAGAACACCATGTCCGAGTATCTGAACTCCGTTTCCATCCCTGTCATCGTGACGATTGTCTACTGCCTGATCGATTTGATCAAGACCACCATCGCGCCGTATGAGAGCCTGTCCGAAAGGCTGTCCCATTTCTATCCGCTGCTGGCCGTCGCCTTGGGCATCATCA
>CAZNCH010000156.1:0-3169 GCA_964571555.1 uncultured Lachnospiraceae bacterium
TTATGGTCAAGCAGTCGATTGACGAAAAAGTGATGAAAGCCCTGTCGTCCAAGGATGCCAGTCAGGAAAGGCTGATCGCCGCCGTCAGGGCAAGTATTGACGATGTTCGCCAGTCCCGGCGATAAACCACAGTGTTCAAGCGCAAGGAGGTGATGAGCGTGAGCACGATAACAGACCGAAACGACCAAAGGCAAACCGGCGCAGGAATCACGGCGGATTCGCTGGCAGCCGTCAACGCAGACCCGAAGTGGGCGCGGCGGCATCGCGTCATTGCCGCTTTAGAAGAGTACAAGCAACGCCTCATCGCTCGTTCCTCCTTGCAGGATCGTTATGACGCTCTTTGCACCAAGCTCTACTCCGGCCGCTCCTCTCGAATCACGGGAATGCCCGTCAACCACGACCAGTTTGCGGCGGGAGACCATTTCGCCGAAATGCTCGACGAGAAGATGGAACTGGAAAGGGCACTGGCGGCGGAAGCGGAGGAGGATGACGAGGATGAGGATGAGATGGCAGTCGCACTAAGCGTCCTCGACGAGCGGGAGAGAACGGTTATTGATGAATTCTACATTGGTGACCAGCCGAGGAAAGCCACTGAAACGCTATGCGCCCTTTATGGGCTGTCCTCAACATGGATTTACCACATCCGAGATACAGCTCTGGATGAAATAGCAAATATCATACAACCCACACCGACAGTACTTACGAAGGCGAAAGGAGACTGAAAATGGATAAAAGCAGACGAAAAGCGATAATTTCACTTGTTCAGGAGCGTGGACGAAATGTCCGCCTGGTTGAAAACGCCTCACCCAAAGTGCTCAACCGCATCAAGGAATGTCAGAATGGCGTACCGATACCAAGTGCAGTTCAATACACAAATGCGCTTGAGGCAATTGCAAGGCTCGAACCGGCATGGTCGGCACTTTCCGGTGCTGAGCAAGACATACTGATGGAACTATATGGGCGGCAACGACTCCGGAATGGTGCTGCATATCGGCTCGCGATGGCTCTTGAAATTACCGAAAGGCAAGTGTTCCGGCGTAGCGCGGAAGCACTACAGCACTTCTACGATGCACTACAAAATCACGGGTTACTACAGGAGGAATCGATATGAGTTTAGCATTATCAAACGAGTGGCAGGAAGCCACAGGGGCGGGCAATCACGATGATTGCTATACAGAGCTTGCCGTAGCGGTTGTCAAACAGGCGTGTAAGGATTACAAAACCGCCGTCCACCGGCTTTTGAGAGATCACGACCACGAGGCGGCTTTACGGATGAAGGCTGATGTTGAGAAGTTCTTTCGTTCTGAGTGGTTCACTATGTTAAGCGATCTTGACGGGGAGGCGCTGATGAAGCGAATCTACGACATGGAATTTCACGTCTGGAAGCGGCGGTTTCAAAAATGAGCAAAAAACAGTATCGCAAAAGCTTAACAAAAAAGTTCTCCGAAAACGTCATGTTATGTCGCGTTAAGGCTCAAATGTCATGTTATGTCGCGTTAAGTTGGAGATTTATATTGCGAAATCAGCTATACTTATATCATGCGAGGGGTGGACGAAGAGCCACCGACCAATCAACCACCCCAGAGTACATCAACCCCGTTCGAGCAAAACACGCTCAGCGGGGTTTTCTTTTACCCTTTCGACCACAAAAAACTCCGTCTTGCAGTAAAAATGCCGGACGGAGTTTGATAGTTTCGGTGCGATTCAGCGCGTCATGTTTCTGACTTTCCTTCGTAAAGGTCAATAAATTCTCGCGCTGTGAGAATCTTCGGCTTCCTGATGCCGGATTCAAGGAAATCCTTGTCACCGGTAAGAATCACATCTGCGTCCGCTTGTATAGCGGCGCGGAGAATGGGCCTGTCTTTGACGTCTCTGATTTCCGATTCCTTACTTTCAGCGTCTACCGACGTACTTACAACTTGCAGGGTCAAAAGAGCTTGAGCTAAAAAATGCTCCATCACAGCCAGCTTGTGAGGGAACTTGCGGTTGTAGACAGCCCGAAGTTCATCAATGTTTTGGTCGCAGACGATTCCTTTGTTCGGCGGGCAAACCGCAAGATAGTAGGCGCGAGCCGGCAGACTGTCGGGAAAGAGGGAGGCTGAGATGAGGATGTTTGTGTCAATCAGAATCCTCATAACCCCTCGGTTTCCTTGCGGACATCCGCAACGAGGTCGTCAACGTCTTCGACACTTTGAATCCCTGCTTTCGCGGCTTCGCCAGTCATCTCGCGCTGCAGCGTTTTCATGGCGTACACGGCGGAGTTCATCATGATAACTTGGTCGCCTTCGCAAACAAGAGTAACACGGTCGCCGGTAGAAAGACGCAGAAAATCGCGGATGTCTTTGGGAAGAGTTATCTGACCCTTTGCCATCACTTTCGCGTTATCAACAATAATGTTTTGCATTTAGAGTCTCCTTTCGGGCGAATGGATTCCTACTAATTCGCAAAGTAGGGATAGCCCTACTCATAGTATACGCGAGAAACCGAAGAAAATCAAGCATTTGCATAAAGATTTCAAAAAAGTTACGAAATCGCCTTACATCGCTGCCGATCCATACGGAGGTGATCTCATGGCACGGAAGAACAATCGCAAACATTATCACAGCCGCTGGCTGTCCGACGATCTATATAAGCTCACAAAAAAGAATAAGGTGAGCGTTGCGGCAAGCATCTCGCCTACGCCAACGACCAGCGTCGCACCAAAGGCTACTCATCAGAACATTACGCCACTCAGAGAGAAGGACACACCCATGGAGACACATACGCCGGCAGCAACCCCGGCAGCTTTATCCCCGCGCCCGGCAAAGCCGCAAGGCATGGATGACCCAAGAATTACGAGAGGCTCTGTCTGGTTTGCAGATTTAGCGCCTCGTACCACATCAAATCTCATCACCAGCGTCCAGTCCGGTACACGCCCGGTGCTGGTCATCTCGAACGATCTGAACAACCGCTTCGGAACGGTGATCACGATTATCCCTTTCACAGGAGCACCGAAACGGCTCGATATGCCGACGCATGTTGCTGTCATACCGTCGGACGTTCGCAACGGTTACATGCCAAGTGAGATCTACGAATCGACGCTGCTCTGTGAGCAAATTACGGCATTAGATAAGTCGCGTCTGGTCAGCTATGTAGGCTCAGTGGTCAATCCTGACTTGATGAACCGCGT
>CAZNCH010000157.1:0-3160 GCA_964571555.1 uncultured Lachnospiraceae bacterium
CAGAAGCCCTTCACATCCTCAAGCATTCCGTTCTGGAATGCCTCAAAGGTATCTGCAAGCTTCTGAATATCCTCATCGGTAAAATCTCTATGCTTGCGGTCGACCATATGGCCCATCTTACGGGCGTCGATAAAGAGCGTTTTCCCTTTCTGTTTTTTACCCTTAGTGATAAACCACAGAGTAACCGGAATTGTCACGCTATAGAAAAGCTGAGTCGGCATAGCGATAATGCCTTCAATCAAATCGTCCTCGATAATCTTCTTACGGATTTCACCTTCACCGCTGGACTGCGTAGAGAGCGCTCCGTTTGCCAGTACAAGTCCGATCTTACCGGTCGGCGCAAGATGATGAATCATGTGCTGAATCCATGCATAGTTGGCGTTACCAGCAGGAGGCGTGCCGTATTTCCAGCGGACATCTTCCAGCAGCTTTTCCTGATTCCAAGGATGATAGTTAAACGGCGGATTCGCCAATATGAAATCGGCCTTCAAGGTCGGATGGAGATCGTTTGTAAAAGTGTCCGCCTGATAAGGTCCAAAGTCGGCATCAATGCCACGAATAGCCATGTTCATCTTAGCCATCTTCCAAGTATCTGCGTTTGCTTCCTGACCATAAACGGAAATTGCTCCACGTTTGCCGGAATGGGCCTGAATGAACTTTGCACTCTGAACGAACATACCGCCAGAACCGCAGCAGCAATCTGTTGCCGTGTCTAATTTGATACAACATAACGGCAGCCTATTTCTACCCCTTAACGATGAACACCCCCGTGTGCATTTTTGCACACCCCTCATAACGATGCCGTATGCACCGTTACGGAGTAAAGGATTCGGTTTTATCGCTGCCTGTGCGTACATTGCGTTCTCCTCGTGGAACCGATGTTTAATCTTTTTCGTAGAAAACAATGTCCATCCGTTCATTGACTTTATCGATTCGTCCAGTCTGATGATAGCCCATCTTTTCATACAGATGGAGATTGCCGGCTTCTTGTAATATCGTGTCCAAGCACCAGTGATGGCTACCATATATTTGCTCTGCTGCGATTATTGCTGCTTGGGCATATCCCTTGTTTCTATACTCCGGCATAATCCAAATAGGAGATATGCGCTTTCTGCTACCGTCTTTTTTATCTACAACACGGATTACTCCAACTTTCTCATCATTTGCCATAATGAAGAAATATGTAGTCCACGGCTGTTCAAACCTTGCTAAGACTTTATCTATGCTTTCAGCCGCAGGACTCATATCATAATCCTGGTATTTCTCTAAAAGATCGGCGAATGCCTCCACCTGCATCTTCCAGACGGTTTCAACATCCTCTCGTACTATCGGTTTCAATTCTATGTTCATCTTTTTACCGTTTCTGATAAAACCGATCAGTTCCTCTAAGTCATCAAAATCATCGTAATCGCCTATTATTCCTTCCCGATGATAAACTATACCTGCCTGTTCGTTGCGTTCCAGACAATCAAGCAGTTCTTCAACTCCGTATCTCCGGGCAAATTCCGCAAAAGCTCTTGGCTTGATTTTTTCCGCATATAATCCCTTACGGCATTCGGCGGGCTTGCACTCAAAACACCCGCTTAGATTCTTATCAATACCACATCTGCGAACCTCACACCATTCTGCATCCTTGCACCATGACAGTTCCATAAATCCATCTCGTTTACACCCTTTACAAGTAACATTCTCTGAGCATAAACAGCAAGCCAGCCCACAACGCGCAATTCCAAGTTCTCGCTTCATAGTCCTATGTGATCTCTCCCAATCTTCCTTCGTCATCAGGCTGACATGACCTGTTCGCTTTTCATGCATCAGCGGCACATCCACATCCTCCGATCTCCACTGATACTTGAATCCACATTTCTCCTGGACACGCTTGGACTTCGTATTGCCTTCGTAATAGCCGATCCAAACTTTCTGCATACCGCAGTCCTCAAAAGCATGGCGGAGCATTTCCTTCACAGCTTCCGGCATGATGCCCTGACCCCAGAACGGTTTTCCAATCCAGTAGCCCATCTCGCATTCATCGTCCCGGTCGGTCATGTCGGTATGCCCGTTTAGCTTCAGTTCGATTGCTCCGATAGCCTTGCCATCTTCTTTCAGACAAACGGCATAAGCCTCTTTACCGTTAAAGACGTTTTTTATCACATCGCGGCTCTCATCCAAACTCTGATGGGCAGGCCACCCGGCAATCGGCCCCACATCGGGATCGCTGGCGTATTTGTATAAATCCTCCGCATCGCTTTCTTCCCAGCGGCGTAGAATCAAGCGTTCTGTTTCAAGCATCAATTTTCTCCTCGTCTGTGCTATTCATATCATCAACAGCTTTTATTGGCTTTGCAGTCATCTCCACCCAGGCAGGTACGAATCCGCTCTTTACAGCATTTCTTACTGAACGGATATTTGACCATGCCGAGCAATAAAACGGCACCTTTCCCCGTTTTATAATTTCCCTTGCAAGAGTGTTGGTCAGTACTGAGGCAATTCCGCGCCGCCTATATTCAGGCAGAACATCCACGCCTATCTGCCACATATCATCACAGTCAGCAGAGCATCCTGCCAGACCTATCAGTTTTCCCTGATCATAAGCTCCAACACCAAGAACATCCAGATGTTTTCTGTCCTTGCAAAGTGCGTTACTCCATTCAGGAAGGTACAATTCTGCAAAGTCAGATGAGCCGAGAATACGTGTTTCTTGCGTACATTGTAAATCTGAAACCTTGTTTACATCATAAAGATAGTACTCTGCCATAAAGCATATCTTATGTCCCTTTTCCACAAGCCGATCATTCAGCCAGTGCATATTCGGTGTCTCAAAGCAATGGTAAAACTCATATCGGCTAATGTATTCTGTCACTATATCGGACACATCATTGGTCGTTGCCGCAACAATATTATTTCCGTATGACACAAGATTACAGGTGATGGGCAGCTTATAGTACTTACGTGCATTTTTCCCCAGCCTAAGAGGAACGACCACATTTTCGCCTTTTGTAAAATCATCTGAAATACACCCTATATCCTCTGCCGATTGCTTCATCGCAATTTCCAGCATTTCCTTATTTGTCACAGTCTTAAATACCTCCTACAACTTATACTGCATAAAGTTCCCATTATGGGTGAATCCGTATGCCGTATAGAGCTTTACGCCCATATC
>CAZNCH010000158.1:0-3157 GCA_964571555.1 uncultured Lachnospiraceae bacterium
GAAAACCAATGACAATCGCCGTTACTACCCACTTCGTGACCCGGAGAATCCCTTCAAGGTCACACTCGTACCTATCACAGAAGATCAGTACCGCTCCCTCTACCCTGAAATCTGGGCGACCCAAAAACGCGAACAGTATCATGGCAGATGCATGTGCCCTAAACATTATTTATGGAAGTGTGACAGTCAATGTGATCTCTGTGAATACCATGCTCCTGACACCGTATCTCTCGATGATCCACTTCCAGATGGTGACGGTACCCTCGCGGATTATATTCCTGATGATCGGCCTTCCATTGAAGACGTTATAGCGGATCATGACCTTTTGGAACATCTTATAGCCCGTTTTCGTGAGTTTGATCCCGATGCCGACCGTATCATTCGGATGCGCCTCGACAACCCAAAGGTTTCTGACCGCAAAATAGCGGAAGCACTCGGTCGTCCGCAGCGTACTTTCTCAGACCAGATGAAACGCTACTACACAGAACTTCATAAGGAAGAAAACAAGTAATCTAAACCGCAGCAATTCCGGCCACTGTCCCTCATCAGGATGGTGGCCGAATTTTTTTTATTTTTTTCTCCGCTCAAATTGTCTGCTCATCTCCAGTGGAAGTTGAAGGACAGAGAAAAGGCCTTCGGAAAGTGAGGTGAACACGATGCAAACAAGTTACACAGACACCGGCGGGAACGTCCGCGAGGAGATTCAGCTTCTGAACTCCATCAGCCGCGTATCCGCCCGACTGGCAAGAAACCTTTCAATTCTTGCCGCACAAAGACAATCCGAGAAAGGAGAAAGAACCTATGAGCAAAATGGCAGACATGAAACAGACAATCGAAGATCTCCGCAGTGCTGCTGCCGCTATTAACGACGCAGCCGACTGGCTTTACCAGCAGTTCTCCGGCACAGACGATTCCGATAAGCAGCAAATTTCTGAAACTGCTGCTACAAAAGAAGAACCCAAGCCGGAATTAAAGCTGGAGGACGTAAGATCCGTTCTCGCCGGGAAATCCCGCGCCGGACACACTGCTGAGGTGCGTGACCTGCTCCAGAAATACGGAGCGACAAAGCTCTCCGCTATCGACCCGGCAAACTATGAAGCCCTTATGAAGGACGCGGAGGCAATCGGAAATGGCAAGTAAGCAGCACGCGATCCTTTCCGCATCCGGCGCTGACAGATGGATTCACTGTCCGCCATCGGCACGGCTCTGCGAAACCTACGAGGATAAAGGAAGCGACTACGCAGCGGAAGGCACTGATGCTCATGCACTCGCGGAGTTCAAGCTTAAGAAAGTGCTGGGGCTCCCGGCGGACGATCCGACAGATGGACTTTCCTGGTATTCCGAAGAGATGGACGACTGCACCAGCGGCTATGCCGAATTCGTGCTGGAGCAGGTCGAGGCCGCAAAGAAGACCTGCGCTGATCCGGTTGTCCTGATTGAGCAGCGAGTTGACTTCTCCCGCTGGGTAGAACAGGGCTTCGGTACCGCCGACTGCGTCGTCATCGCAGATGGCACGCTCCGGGTTATTGATTTCAAATACGGCCTCGGCGTTCTTGTTTCCGCTGAAGAGAATCCGCAAATGAAGTGCTACGCCCTCGGGGCTCTTGAACTCTTTGATGACATCTACGACATCGATCAGGTCAGCATGACCATCTACCAGCCAAGACGGCAAAATGTCAGCACCTTCGATATCAGTAAGGACAATCTGTACCGCTGGGCAGACGAAGTCCTGAAACCCACAGCAGAGCTTGCATTTGCCGGGGACGGTAACTTTCTCTGCGGAGAATGGTGCGGCTTTTGTAAGGCAAGAAACGAGTGCCGCGCCAGAGCCGAAGCCAATCTGCAGCTGGCACAGTACGATTTCAAACTCCCGCCGCTCCTGACGGACACCGAAATCGAAGTCATTCTTTACAAGGTGGACGAGCTGATCAGCTGGGCATCTGACATCAAGGAATATGCCCTGCAGCAGGCGCTCTCCGGGAAGGAATGGAACGGCTGGAAGCTGGTCGAAGGCCGCTCCAACCGTAAATACAGTAACGAGGCCGCTGTTATCCAGACGGTCGAGGAAGCAGGATTTGATCCGTATGAAAAGAAGCTGCTCGGCGTCACTGCCATGCAGAAGCTCCTCGGAAAGTCCCGCTTCGATGAACTCCTGACGGCTTACATCGAAAAGCCGCAGGGAAAACCCACTCTTGCGCCGGAAAGCGATAAACGCCCGGCCATGAACACAGCAAAAAATGATTTTATGGAGGAAAAACATTATGAGTAAGAATATGAAAATCAGCAATCCCATGAAGGTTATCACAGGTACCGACACCCGTTGGAGCTACGCAAACGTCTGGGAACCGAAGTCCATCAACGGCGGCACACCGAAGTACAGCGTGAGCCTCATTATCCCGAAGTCTGACACCAAGACCATCGCCAAGATTCAGGCTGCCATTGAAGCCGCCTATAAAGAAGGCGAAGCAAAGCTCAAGGGCAACGGCAAGACCGTCCCTGCGCTCTCTGTCCTGAAAACCCCGCTGCGCGATGGCGATGCGGAACGCCCGGACGACGAAGCCTATAAGAATGCCTACTTTGTAAACGCCAATGCCACCTCTGCTCCCGGTATTGTGGATGCAGACCTGAATCCCATCCTGACCCGTTCCGAAGTGTACTCCGGCGTCTATGGCAGAGCCAGCATCACATTTTATGCTTTCAACTCTTCCGGCAACAAGGGAATCGCCTGCGGCCTCAATAACCTGCAGAAGATCCGTGACGGCGAGCCTCTTGGCGGCAAGGCAAGTGCTGAGTCTGACTTCGTCACTGATGACGATGAAGACTTTCTGAATTAAGGGAGGTGAAATAATGAACGAAGTAATGATCTCTACAATTCTCTGTAACATTCTCGTCGGTTGCTTCTGCGTGCTTGTCCTCACATGGATAGCTGTAGCCGTAGAGACAATTTTCAATGACCGCAAAGAGGAAAAGCGCCGTATGGAACATGAACAGCGCGAAAAGGATCAGGCAGCTCGTGATCTCGAATATCACGAAAAACGCATGAAATCCTTAGATAAATAATTTACGGCAGGCGGCAGGGAACGATCTCTGTCGCCTGTTTGATTGGAGGCGAGTATTTGAAAATAGAAATATGGAAAGACATACCTGGATATGAAGG
>CAZNCH010000159.1:0-3149 GCA_964571555.1 uncultured Lachnospiraceae bacterium
TCTTCGTCTGTGCGACAAAGAATGAGGATTATCTGAAATATTACAGTGAGATCCTAAACAGAGGGCATGTCCTCGGAATCCATTCCTATTCGCATTTATATCGGAAGATCTATCGTTCGAATGACAGTTTGCAGAACGATGTCATTGCAATCCGTGATTTTGTGAAGGAACAGACGGACGGATTCGAAGCGAAGTATTATAGATTTCCGGGTGGAAGTACCAGCATTTCCACACAGATTGATTTCGAAGCCTATCTTGAGTGGCTGGATGAGCAGGGACTGACCTATTATGATTGGAACGTATCGAGCCATGACGCGACGAATCCGATGCAGCCGACAGAGGTGATTTATGAGAATTGTACCCACGGTTGCGAGAAGTATCAGGAAGTAATGATCCTGATGCATGATTTGGGCAACAAAGATTCTACCGTGGAAGCGCTGCCGCAGGTCATAGAGTATTATCTGGAACGGGGTGCGGAAATTGCGGCGATAGATGAGAATTCGATGCTGATTCAGCATGACAATAAATAAACGGAGGAAGGTATTATGAGTTTTTTTAAGGATTTCAAAGCAGATTTGTCCCAAGCCGTAAACGAACTGCTGCCGGACGAGAAAGAAGTGTCCGGTCAAGATATTATGGCGGAAGAACCCCAGATGGTGGATACTTTCACAGAGGATACCGAGTTGCCGGAGATCGATTCTCTCACCGGAATGTTTGATTCCGTGAATGAGGTGACGGAAGCGGTTGCGGATACGACAGAGTTCATTCCGGAATTTACGGAGCCTGTCGCCGCGCCCGCATTGACAGAGCCGACGCCTGTTTTGGAATCGGAACCGGCGCCTGTTGTTTTGCCGGAACCGGAACCTGCAGTGGTCACGCCGGAGCCTGCAGCGCCGGTCGCAGAAGCGCAGCCGCAGCCCGCAGAGGTTTCAGAACCGGAAAGCGTACCGGAGGAAAAGGTTCCGGTCGCACCCGTTTTCGCACAGAATGCTGAACGTCCGGCACCAATCAATACTACAATGGAGGATTTTTCAATGGAAACAGGTATTATTATTGCCGGAATGTCAATCAAAGGCGATGTGAATTCAGAGGGTTCGCTTGATGTGAGAGGGAATGTTACCGGCAACATTAATATCCTCGGAAAACTGGAGATTACAGGTTCGATCGAGGGGAATTCCGTAGCGGAAGAAGTCTTTGCGGACGGTGCGAAGATCGTCGGTGAGATTCATTCCAACGGTTCGGTCAAGATCGGACAGGAAACCGTTGTCAAAGGGAACATTACGGCGACGTCCGCGGTGCTCGCGGGTGCCATCAAGGGCGATATCGACGTGCAGGGTCCCGTCATTCTGGATACGACCGCAATTATCATGGGTAACATCAAATCCAAGTCCATTCAGATCAATAACGGCGCAGTGATTGAAGGTTTGTGTTCTCAATGCTATGCGGACGTCAGCCCGATGAGTTTTTTCGGTGAAGATAAGAAAGCCAAATAAACAGATAGGGGAACAAAGATGAAACGAGTCCTACTGAAGTTAAGCGGTGAGGCGCTGGCGGGTGAGAAGAAGACAGGGTTTGACGAGGCAACCGTCAGGGGCGTGGCGCTACAGGTGAAGCGGCTTGTCGATACAGGCTGCGAAGTCGGAATCGTCATTGGCGGCGGCAATTTCTGGAGAGGCCGTACCGGTGAGCACATCGACCGCACCAAGGCGGATCAAATCGGGATGTTGGCAACGGTGATGAACTGTATCTATGTTTCGGAGATTTTCAGGTCCGTCGGTATGCAGACCAACATTTTGACCCCGTTTGCATGCGGTTCCTTTACCAAGTTGTTTTCAAAGGATCGGGCGAACAAGTATTTCGGCAGAGGCATGGTCGTGTTCTTTGCGGGCGGAACCGGGCATCCGTATTTCTCGACGGATACCGGCGTTGTGCTCCGTGCGATTGAAGTGGAGGCGGAGGCGATTCTGCTTGCGAAAGCAATCGACGGTGTGTATGACAGCGATCCGAGAAGCAACCCGACGGCGAAACGATTCGAGCGCATTTCCATTGAAGAGGTGATTGACAGAAAACTTCAGGTCGTCGATTTGACCGCATCGATTCTTGCGATGGAGAACAGAATGCCGCTGTATGTATTCAGCCTGAACGAGGAGAACGGTATCGTAAATGCTGTGAACGGCGATTTTCACGGTACCGTAGTTACCGTATAGATTACCGTATCAAGGGAGGTTAGCATGAACGAACGAATTCAGGAATTAAACGATAAGATGCAGAAAACCATCGATCACCTAACGGCGGAATATTCGACGATCCGTGCAGGAAGAGCGAATCCCCATGTGTTGGATCGAATCAAGGTGGATTATTACGGAACGCCGACGCCGATCCAGCAGGTCGGGAATATTTCGATTCCGGAACCCAGAATGCTGCAGATTCAGCCGTGGGAAAAGTCATTGCTGAAAGTGATCGAGAAAGCGATTCAGATGTCGGATGTCGGAATCAATCCGACCAATGACGGACAGGTCATCCGCCTTGTTTTTCCCGAGTTGACGGAAGAGAGAAGAAAAGAACTGGTCAAGGAAGTCAAGAAAAAGGGAGAAGCGGACAAGGTTGCAATCAGAAATATCCGCAGAGACGGAAACGAAGCGTTCAAGAAACTTTCCAAGTCGGATGTCTCCGAGGATGAGATCAAGGATCTGGAAGATGAACTGCAGAAACTCACTGACAAGTTCATCAAGAAAGTGGATGAAATGATCGAAGAGAAGTCGAAAGACATTCTGAAAGTATAACGATATGGGGGCAAACGAATTCGTTTTGTCCCCTTACCTTTGGAGGAAGATAAATGAGCGTACCCAGACATATCGCAATTATCCTTGACGGGAACGGACGCTGGGCAAAAGCCCAGGGAATGCCGAGGAATTACGGTCATACGCAGGGCGCCAAGAATGTGGAAGCGATCTGCAAGGCGGCGCACGATATGGGTGTGGAATATTTGACGGTATATGCGTTTTCGACCGAAAACTGGAACAGACCGAAGGAAGAAGTGGACGCGCTGATGCGGCTGCTTAAAAACTATTTAAAGACCTGCTTGAAAACCGCAGAGAAGAACCGGATGGTTGTTAAGGTGATCGGAGATAAGGGCGGTCTGGATGCGG
>CAZNCH010000160.1:0-3127 GCA_964571555.1 uncultured Lachnospiraceae bacterium
GCTTTCAGATGCCTTTTTTACTCTATTTCACACGATAACTATCGTATGAAAAGAAACTGTATTCTATTACTTGATAATTTGTCTATCGGTACATTTATTAGTTCCACAGCCACGATAATTATCGTAGTTACATAGCCTTCTTCTTGGCATGGTAATTATCCCTGCGTACTTTGAGGTATTGCTCCTTGCGTTCAATAGCTGCTGGATCTCCTGCCTCAGCCTCAGCATACATCTTCTTTCGCATCCTTGTCTGTGCATCACAGAAATACTTGCGGTGTTCAGCAAGTTCCATGATAGCTGCCTCATCTCCACTCTCTGCACGAAGCTTCAAGTCAGCAAGCTTTGCCTTTCTACTCTCCGTATGCCTACGATTGTACTCTTTGCGCTTGGCAATAACCTCTTTTGCATACTCAGGATCTTCGGCCATTCTTGCCTCTTGAATAGCCTTTTTCTTATCTCTGGCCTCCTTTTCCTTGGCACGCAATGCCATAAGTTCTTCCATAGCCTGCGGGTCTGTCTTAGCTCTTGCAACAAGCTCTGAGCGTTTTTCTTTCTGCTTTCGATTAGCTCTTTCCATACGCTTGCGTTCCTGCTCCTGCACTTTAAGAATTCTCGCCTGCTCCTTGGCTTCCTGCTTTGCAATATACTCTGGATCTGCATTCCTTGCCTCACGCAATCGTGCATTTGCTCTAGCTGAGCATTGGCGTTTCAGTTCTTTCTTGTATGCCAGCTTCTCTATAGCCTCTTGGTCACCATTATTTGCCGCTATCTCAAGCTGCTCCATACGTTCTTTCTGTTTCGCCTGCGCTCTTTTGTTCTTTTCTCTCAAACGCTCCTTGTGTTCAGCATCAATCCTTGCAATGCGTTCTTCCTCACTGATTTCATCAAAGGTTGGAAGATATTCGCCAAGGAAATTGAAATGAATATCAATCTGTTGCTGACGATATCTAGTTCTTCCGCCAGTAACTTGATGAACATAAATCTTATCAATGAATTCAAAAAGCATATCGTCAGTTATCTCAGTAATGTCGGTGTATTTCTTGATTAACGCTATAAACTTCTTTGGATTAGCTTTATCTCTTTTATCCTCGATAACTAACGCATCAAGTTCCTCTATTTTCTGCTCTAAGGTATCTGCTTCGTTGTCATACTGAGCACTAAGGAAAGTAAACTGACGATCACTGATTTTACCGCTCACATTGTCCTCATAGAGTTTTTTGAGCATAAAGTTCAGCTCTTCAATTCTACGCTTTGCACTCTCGGCTTCCCTCTTATTGGCATCCTCAGCCTCGCTCTGATTCTGGTCACACCTTTGTGTAACTTCCTCGATAAAAGCCTGCTCATCATCAAGAACATGAGCAGACAGCTTCTGTATGGATTCAAGAATAATCTGCTCTAAAGCATCTGCATTAACATAGTGTGACTCACACTCACCATACATGGCTGAATTTCTGTACTGAGAACATTGAAAAGCATAATAGAATTCACCATTATCTTTTTTTCTCTGCGTAACCAATCCCATCTTCTTGGCACAATCAGCACAGTAGATATATCCGCTGAGTCGGTTACTGTGAGTGTAGCTAGGATTTTTCTTATTACTGATTCTCTTTTTCTTATGAGCCTTGTCCCAAACTTCCTGCGTGATAATCGGTTCATGTGTATTCTCAAAAACCAAGAAATCTTTTTCATCAACGGCAACTCTCTTTTTCTTGCCTCGCTTATCCACTCTCACAGATTTACCAAGAATTGTATGTCCCAAATATTCCTTGCGCTTAAGGATGTAGCCTATTGTAGTGCTATTCCATCTATAGGCATCATGGTATGTTTTGCAATGACAATCACTAGGTCTCTTGCTCTTGGCATAAGCGGATGGAATCAGAACCTTGTCCTCTGACAAAATATCAGCCACCTGCTTACAGCTCTTGCCCTCACAAACAAGGTCAAATATTCGCCTTACAACCTTAGCAGCTTCCTCATCAACATAAAGCGTCTGTTTATCCCCGGGGATTCGCATATAGCCATAAGGAACTGAACCGCTACAACGCTTGCCATCTTTCATCCTTGATTCAAAAATTGCTCTTATTTTTCGGCTTGTATCCTTGGCATAATAGTCATTAATGAAGTTGATGAATGGGATAAAGTCATTATTGGAATTCTTGGTATCATAGCTTTCATTAACAGCTATAAACTGAATGTCCTTATCCGGAAAAAACATATCCGTGTAAAAACCTACCATCAGATAATCTCTTCCGAATCGGCTCATATCCTTTACAATGACAGTATCAACATGCCCTGCCTCAATCTCTTGGATCAACCGCTTGAATGCCGGTCTCTCGAAATTTGTTCCAGAATATCCATCATCTGAGAAATGCTGAATGTTCTTGAAGCCATTCTCCCTAGCATAGTCCTCAAGGAACTTCTTCTGGTTGGTAATACTGTTTGACTCGCCACGCAATTCATCATCACGGCTGAGTCGCTCATATAGAGCTGTGATTTTGTTTTGATTTGTTTTAGCCATAAAAGCCTCCTTTCCTCTCTATTCTAGGTTTCGGCTATCGAAAAGCTTTAATAAAATAGAGAACAGACGAGCTGAATTTACAACTTATCCGTTCTCTATCTTATAAAAACCTTCCCATTCGGATCAGTAATTACAAGCGAAGAATTCATTTGTAAGGCGTTGGGCTTAATAAAGAATCTGGTTTTACCGGAACCGGAGAATCCGTCGACCGTGACAATAATGGGGCGGTTACCCTCACGCGTGGTAAGTTCCGCAATATGGTCGACGATCCCGATCTTCATAGGCGATAGCCTAGCCTTGGATCAGTCAATCGAAGGAGTTGGAAATGGGCGTTGCGCTTCGGGTTATCCCGTGCCTCGATGTATCTGCCGGTCGAGTGGTCAAAGGAGTCCACTTCGAGAGCTAGCCAAGGTCTATGGCGAGCAGGGTGCGGACGAACTCACGTTCCTCGACGTCTCCGCGTCGGTTGAGGACCGGGGGACAACCATGGAGGTTGTGACCCGCACGGCCGAACAGGTCTTCATCCCCCTCACCGTGGGTGGGGGCGTCCGCAGCGTCGAGGATGTTGCCCGCCTGCTCGGCGCCGGTGCCGACAAGATTTCCGTCAAC
>CAZNCH010000161.1:0-3088 GCA_964571555.1 uncultured Lachnospiraceae bacterium
ACATCGGCATTGTAGACGTTCACGCCGCTGCATGATGTCGGCGAGTTGGATTTCCGATAGCAGCGATACATAATCCTGCGATACTCTCTGAGGGTTCCGTCCGCCAACGTGCGCCGTGTTGTATTCGGGTAGAAGGCGAGCCGGTTTCCGCAGTGCGCACAGTAGACAAAACCCGACAGTAGATTGTCCGATTTCGTCTGCTGAGGAAAGCGCATCTCGCTTCGCAGCGAGGTCGCACGTCCTTTTACGGTATCAAGGCAGCGCTCGTACAGCTCATCGTCGATGATGCGGTATTTTTCATACGGTTCCGACTGTACCCCGCTCATATGCATGATGCCAATGTAGAGCGGATTTTCGATCAATGACCGCACAGAAGTCCCACGCCATAAACTTGTTCCGCGCTTTGTTTTGATGCCGCGCTCGTTCAGCCAGTTGGCCACTCGCAGCGTACCATATCCCTCATCCGCAAGCAGGTGGAATATCTCGCGCACCACGGCGGCTTCCTCCTCGTCGATGACCAGATCGCGCACGGGTTGATTCTTTTTGTTTGTGCGGCCGAGGTATTCAAGCCTGTAGCCGTATGCCACCAGACCACCGCGATACTGACCTTCCTGAACCATCTGTGTATGCTTCGTCTTGACGCGGATGGAAGTCTTTTCACTTTCACCGGACGCTTGCCAGAAGCGAATGTAGTTGAGCAGCTTATCGACATGGTTATCAAACCGCTGCTCGCCTTCTCTCGTGCTCCAGACTTCGATTCCCTGCTGGACAAACCACTGCACCACAAAGGGCGTTTCGTCCTCGCGTCTGCCAAGACGGTCAAACATGAAAACCAGAAGGATATCGAACTCATGCAGCATGGCGCGTCTCTTGATCTCAATGATGGCATCGCGCGCATTGGTGCTGACTTTGTAGCCCGACACTCCCTTTTCGGAGATTTCGTCAACAATCTGCCAGTCTGGATGACCTGCGACATATTCGCGGCATGCGGTTTTTTGCATGGGAATGTCGTCATGATCGACCTGTCCGACGGTGGAGACACGGTAAAGGCAGAGGACTCTCTTCATTCTGTTACCTCATTTCTGCCGTTTCTTTCCCGCATCAGCATCCCCAGCACGTCATGAACTGCCTTCTTGTCAGGTTGCTCCGCAAAAACAATCGTGACTTCCGGGACTGCCAACGACTTGGATAAGCCAGATAAATCAAGGCTTTCTGGCCTTTCGGCAGTGGTATTAATCACTCTGTTCGCGCCAGATAGCAAGTTAATTCGACCAGTACGACCGTCTTTATTTTCCGTGTCGGTAGCGTCGAATACGCTGGCATGTGTTTCTTTGACTGCCCGCGTACCGCCAAGTCCGTTTCTCTTGCAGTATGTTTTGATCGTGTTGGCAGGCAGCGAGAGCGCCTGAGCGATAGCCGTGTAGCCGTTACCTGCCTCACGAAGTCTTTTGATCTCTATGCGCTGGGCATCAGTCATGAGACGCACCTCCTCACATCCCAGTCAAAGAAAAGGGCGTGAGAGTTTACATGTGAACGAAAAAAGCTGCGACCCGGCGAAAAGCCGAATCGCGGTTTGTGTTCATGACACAGATGAGTTATGCGTTGTAATTATCCGTGATCGCAGCGCCATCGTAATAGAACGCCAGAATGGACGCGCAATCCACACCGTTTTTCGCAGCCCACATCGCGCCGTGCTGGGACATGCCGATGCCGTGACCGAAGGAGGTCACGTTGCGTTCCTTCCGTGCAGCTTCATCCCACTCGTCTGTCTTGGTAACGTAGTAGGGATAGTGGGTACTCCACACGTCGCCGCTGCGCTTGGTCACGCCCTTGTTGGATGCACAGTAGAAGCAGTTCACCAGTTTGCCGTCGTAGGTCAGTACCTGACCCTTCGTCTCGGTGATTGCCTCATCCGAGCGCGGGTTCTTGCCGATCTTCCCTGCGTGGAAAGACTGGTGATTGGTGGTATCGGAAAGAACGCTGTTCCGGCGATAGTAGGCATAGGTGCGGGCGCAGATGGCCTGTGCTTTGAGTGCCTCGATGCTCGCAGACTCGTACATCTCGGAGGGAACAACGCCGCGCAGATAATCCTCGATGTCGAGACTGATCTCCTCAACGCCGTATACCGCGATGTTCTCCTCCCGCGTCATCTTGATGCGGATGGTTGTGGGCTGTGTGACTGAGGGCTGCTCCGTTAGCGTAGGCTTGTCCGCGCACGTCCATTCTCTCAGCGCTTTGCGGGTATCGTTCCCGACAATGCCGTCCACTTCGATTCCTGCAAGCATCTGAAGCTGTTTCACTGCCGAGGCGGTTTTCGAGCCGTAGATGCCGTCTACAGCGCCGGGGTCAAAGCCAAGCTGAGTAAGGCGCGTCTGTACCGCAGCTACATCATCACCAGTCAGCATCGTGCGCCCGGAACGATAGCGCAGCAGGCGCGTGCCATAATCCAGCGCGTCGGGCGCTTCCGGTTTGATATAGTTGCCATCCTCGTCCTCATCAGGATCATCCTCGTCGGAATCCGTCACGGGCTCATCGGGCGCTTGCGTTTCGCCAGTATCCGCATCGCCTTCAGAGGGTTTGTCCGCAGGAGCCTGCGCTTCGTCGCCCGTCGCGCCAATGGATTCCCGCGCCAGTTCCAGCGCGCTTCTCGTTTTCGTCCCGACAATCCCATCCACCTCCAGATTGTTTGCCGCCTGAAACGCGCGCACGGCGGCATCTGTTTTCTTCCCAAAGATACCGTCCGTGTCGCCGCAATCAAAGCCCATTGCGTTCAGATCGACCTGCAGCTTTCGTACATCCTCGCCGCGCAGCAAGGACTTACCGGCTTTGTAGGAGAGATTGCGAACAATATCAATAACAGATGTATAGCTGTCATAAATTTGTTTAAGCCTCTTGGGAAATTCCTCACAACTATCCGTAACAACTGCACCATATTGAATTACTTCAAATTTATTTCCCACATAATTTAAAACTCCGTAGCCCGAAATAGCCAGACCCGGATCAATTCCAAGTATTAACATATTTAATCCTTTCCAATTATTATATAAAATTATAGCATACATTTGTTCTAATATAAAGAACTTTTAAC
>CAZNCH010000162.1:0-3034 GCA_964571555.1 uncultured Lachnospiraceae bacterium
CTCTGGATGCCGCCGCGGTTTTCAGGGTTGCGAGTGCCGCGTCCAGATTCGCCTGCGCCTTTGCCAGTCCCGCTGCCGCTTCCGCATCTCTGGATGCCGCCGCGGTTTTCAGGGTTGCGAGTGCCGCGTCCAGATTCGCCTGTGCCCTTGCCAGTCCCGCTGCCGCTTCCGCATCTCTGGATGCCGCCGCAATCTCAAGCGTCGCCTTTGCCGCGTCCAGATTCGCCTGTGCCTTTGCCAGTCCTGCCGCCGCTTCCGCCTCTGTGGATGCCTTCGCTGTTTCAAGCGTTGCAAGCGCAGCGTCCAGATTCGCCTGTGCCTTTGCCAGTCCTGCCGCCGCCTGCGCCTCCACCCATGCCTTATCCTGTTCAAGTGTTCCTGCCATCACAGGAATCGCAAAAAGAACTCCGATTAGTGTTGTTGCTACCAGTACCTTACATAATTTCTTCATGCCGTTTCCTCCATGAAATACTCTATCAAAATATTGACTGGGTTACGCTATAAAAATACCACAATATTTCAATAAAATCAAGGGAATCAGACCAAATGACGCTTATTTACCATATCCGTAAATTCGCGATTATGTCTGGTTCTCGCGAACAAATCCACGATCCGTTCCACAGCCTCATCCTGCTTCAATCCGTTGATGGATCTGCGCATGGTATTGACCGCAGCCTGTTCCTCTTTATCCAGCAGCAAATCCTCTCTTCTGGTACCGGACTTGGCAATATCAATCGCCGGGAAGACACGCTTCTCCGACAGTTTTCTGTCAAGCACCATTTCCATGTTGCCGGTGCCCTTAAATTCCTCGTAGACCACGTCATCCATCTTGGATCCGGTCTCAATTAACGCCGTTGCAAGCACGGTCAGACTGCCGCCCTCTCTCATATTTCTGGCTGCGCCGAAGAAACGCTTGGGCATGTGCAGCGCCGCCGGATCCAGACCGCCGGACAGGGTACGTCCCGAAGGCGGTACGGTTAAGTTATAGGCGCGCGTCAGTCTGGTGATGGAATCTAAGAGAATCATAACATCCCTGCCATGCTCGACCAGTCTCTTTGCTCTCTCAATGACCATTTCCGCCACTCTTTTATGATGATCCGGCAGTTCGTCGAAGGTAGAGTAGATCACCTCGACATTCGGGCCCTCAATTGCTTCCTTAATATCGGTAACTTCCTCGGGACGCTCGTCAATCAGCAGAATGATCAGATGCATTTCCGAATTGTTCCGTTTCACACTTCTTGCCACATCTTTTAATAAGGTTGTTTTCCCTGCCTTGGGCGGAGATACGATCATACCGCGCTGTCCCTTGCCAACCGGAGAAATGAGATCCATGATCCGCATGGCAATGCTTCCACCGTGTCGTTCCAAGCGCAGTCTCTCATCCGGAAAAATCGGAGTCAGATCCTCGAAATTCGTTCGTTTCACCGCTTCCGTCGTGGAATAGCCGTTGATGGTTTTCACGTACAGAAGTGCGCTGAATTTATCGTTCTGCATTTTCACCCGCGTATTTCCGCAGATAATGTCACCGGTTTTTAAACCGAATCTTCTGATCTGCCCGGGCGCTACATAAACGTCGCTTTCGCCGGGGAGATAGTTCTCGCTCCGAATGAAACCGTAACCGTCCGACAATACTTCGAGAATCCCCCGCACCTCATTTCCGCTGTCCAGTTTCTTCTTGTCCTCGGAAATATCAATATCTTCATTGACAGCGGCATTTTCCTCTTCTTCCGCTCTCTTAACCGTAGAATCTCCGGTCTTCCCATCTGATTCTTCCGCCGTCTCTGTCGGTTCGAAACTTTCCGAAACGGGCTTTGCCTTCCTCGGTCTTCCGACCCTCTTTTGTGCAACTTCCTGCACTTGAGCCTGTTGTTCAGCCGCGGGAAGTTCCTTTTGTTCCGCTTCCTCGCGATCCTTTTCAAGCATTGCTTCCACTACATCCGCTTTTCTCATTCCGGCTGTCACTTTAATCCCCCTGACTTTTGCCAGATCTTTCAGCACGGTTGCGGAAAGCGATTCATACTTCGCACGCATCATACGCATTGACCTCTTTCATTTATCATAAATTGAATTTCTAAATTATAAATCACATTTCTTCTAAAACGATCAGTTTTAAAACTATGGCTTCTGCTTCATTGGGAAATCAGATATCGGATCCGCCTTGAATTGATTGTGTCTGGCTTTCAGAATACATGGTATTCTCAAATGTCGTTGTGATTATACACAATTTTCACAGAAAAAGCAAGAACCTTTCCTGCTGCGAATCGCGTCGCAAGCCGTCCTTTTACATGCATACCCCCAAAAAATATGCTATAATATTTTAGATTCTATCGATTGACTTGAGGAAGAAACATGACGGAACCTTTAACGCTTTATAAACTGATCGTTTTGTATATGTTGGATCGCGTGGATTTTCCGCTGACCAAGGCGCAGATCTTCGACTTCATTCTGGACAAGGAATATACGAATTACTTCACGCTCCAGCAGGTATCCTGTGAACTGATCGATTCCGATCTGGTGGAATCGAAATCCATCCGTAACAGTTCTCACCTCTATATCACCGATGAGGGCAGGAATACGCTGAGTTATTTCGAAGATCGGATCTCAGAGGCGATCAAGGCGGACATTAAGGAATATTTCAACGAAAACGAGTTGAAACTGCGAAATGAGATCTCCGTTCTTTCCAATTATTACAAAGTCTCAAACGGCGAATATGTGGCGGAACTGGTGGCAAAAGAAAAGAACACGGAACTGATGAACATTAAGGTGACGATGCCGAGTGAAGACGCCGTGAAATGTATGTGTGAGAACTGGCAGCAGAAGAACCAATCCGTCTACGCTTATCTGATGGAATCGCTGCTTTGAAATGCTTTGTCGGAATCTCGTCCGAATCGCTTTGTTTTTTGTTGACAAGGATTTTTGACTAGGCTATAATATGGTAGTTGTCTGACCGAATATGCAAACAGACAACAAGAAGGGTTGACGGGGTGTGGCTCAGCTTGGCTAGAGCGCCTGGTTTGGGACCAGGAGGTCGCAG
>CAZNCH010000163.1:0-3033 GCA_964571555.1 uncultured Lachnospiraceae bacterium
CTTGTCGAGATACTCATCGACCTTTCTGTATTTCAACAGGTGCCTGTTTCCACCAATATATTCCGGTAATGAGCTTTGCGTGGTTGTAGCCATGGAACATATTTACGGCATATCGGCAAAATGCAGGAGAGTATCGTATCTAAATGCTTATCAGAAAAAAGATGCAGGAGAATTTTCATCTCTTGCATCTTTTGTATGGATGCTATTCATTTTCATCCGTTATTGCGGACAGAATGCTTCTACCGTATTGTTCGGGTTGCTCAAACATAATCTCACCGTGACCGACATCACCCGAACATTTGAGTTTCATCGTCGGAAGTATCTGCTTTGAGACTTTCATACCTTTTATCATATACGGTTCTTTACTGCCGTACCAACAAGCAATGTCTGCGGCATAGATATTTGTCAGATTTTCGGCAGGCGGTATGTCAGGCAGGTGTACTCACTGTTATAAATCGTCTGTTTACTTGCCGGATACAGGTCTTCACGGTGGATACAATACCCCATCATATTCAGCATACCGCGTCGGATAATTTTGGACTTGCTCCCGCTCATAATAGCGTAAAAGCCGTTCGACACTACCGATGCCACGATTTTCGGAAATGGCATACGGCATAGATAGCCGCTGTCCAGAACCAGCTTCTCAGTATGTACTTTTGTTGTTGCGAACAATTTCAGACTGATAAAACCGCCCATTGACATCCCGACCGCTGCATACAGCCTGTCGGCGTGATGCTCAGTAAAATATACGGTAATCTTCTGCACTTGATACGATGCCGAGGTATGCAATCCGGTTGGCGAGCATTGCCTCGTCTAAAGACTTGGAAAGAGCGATCGCCAGATAACCGATGTTGCAGACGAACATCGAAAGAAAGGTCAGCAGAAACCAGATGTCTCTTTTGCTGAACAGGCTTATATATGCCGTGACCAGCGCAAAGAATATTATGCATAGTGTGCCGTAGGCATATATCATACCGTTCTCTCCGTTTCTTTAACGATTACTTTTTTACCTTCATTGCGCGAAGCGCGTTGAGGATGGCAAGGAAGGACACGCCGACATCGGCGAACACCGCTTCCCACATTCCGGCGATGCCAAGCGCTCCAAGGGCAAGGAATGCGATTTTGACGATAAGCGCGAACGCGATGTTCTCCCTTACGATTTTCAGCGTCTTGCGAGAAATCTGAATTGCCTGCGCGATCTTCGCCGGGTTATCATCCATCAGCACCACGTCAGCGGCCTCGATTGCCGCGTCGGAACCGAGTGCGCCCATTGCGATACCGATGTCCGCCCGTTTGAGGACCGGCGCATCGTTGATACCGTCGCCAACAAAGGCAAGCTGACCTTTCGCGCTCTTTTCCGTAAGCAACCTTTCCATCTGCGTGACCTTATCGGCGGGCAAAAGCTCCGCATGGTATTCGTCAAGTCCCAGTTCCTGTGCCACGCTCTCGCCGACGGCCTTGCGGTCACCCGTCAGCATTACGGTCTTACGGACGCCCGCCGCTTTCAATGCGGTAATGGCTTCCTTCGACTGCGGCTTGATTTCGTCGGCAATGACGATATGCCCGACATACTCGCCATCGACGGCAACGTGGATTATCGTCCCCTCATGGTCACATGGCTTCCATGCCGCGCCGATTTTGTCCATCAGCTTGCTGTTTCCGGCATAAACGGTCTTACCGTCCACGATTGCCTTGATTCCGTGACCCGTGATGTCCTCTACGTCTGTAACACGTGCTTTGTTCACCGTGCGGTTATATGCAGCGCGGAGGGACTGCGAGATGGGGTGGTCGGAGTAGCTCTCCGCAAGCGCGGCGATCTCAAGCAGATCGTCCTCTGAGATGATTTCAGGGTGAATTACAGAAACCTTGAAGTTGCCTTTGGTAAGTGTACCGGTCTTATCAAATACAACAATTTCCGACTTTGCAAGCGCTTCCAAATAGTTGGAACCTTTCACAAGGACGCCAATCTTCGACGCTCCGCCGATTCCGCCGAAGAAGCCCAGCGGGATCGATATGACAAGCGCGCACGGGCAGGAAATAACAAGGAAGATGAGTGCACGGTTGATCCATGTCATCCATTCGCCTGTGATGATTGACGGAATAACGGCAAGCAGAACCGCACAGGCAACGACAATAGGAGTATAAATCTTTGCAAATCGGGTGATAAATTTCTCAGTGTTTGCCTTGCCGTTGTCGGAGTTTTCGACAAGCTGCAAAATTTTCGAGACTGTAGATTCACCGAAGGTTCCCGTCGTGCGTACACGGATAAGACCCGACATATTAACGCAGCCGCTGATAACGTTATCGCCGACCTTTATGTCGCGCGGCAAGCTTTCGCCGGTGAGCGCCGTGGTATTGAGGCTCGATGCGCCATCAATGACAACGCCGTCAAGCGGCACCTTCTCGCCGGGCTTTACAACGATGATTGTACCTGTCGCAACGCTGTCGGGAGCGACCTGCATTAATTCACCGTTTTCTTCAATGTTGGCGTAATCCGGACGAATGTCCATCAGAGACGTGATGGATTTACGGCTTTTCTCAACCGCGATATCCTGAAACAGCTCGCCGGTCTGGTAGAACAGCATAACGGCGGTGGCTTCAGGGTAATCCCCGATTACGATAGCGCCGACAGTTGCTATAACCATCAGAAAGTTCTCGTCAAATATCTCGCCGTGAAAAATGTTTTTGACGGCTTCGATAATAACGTCTCCGCCGATGATGAGATAAGCCGCGACACAGATGATGATATCGGCGATTCCGGTTACTGCCGGAATGAACGATACGCCGAGCAGAACGGCGGCAGCGATTATTCTCGCAAGTGTGATTTTCTGTTCCTTTTCCATGATGCCTTCTCCTTATTCCTGTATGTGGTCGATACCGGATTCCAGTATCTCCTTAATGTGTGTATCTGCGAGTGAGTAATACGCCGTCTTGCCTTCACGTCGGCAGGTGACAAATCCGGCTTCCCGCAGGGTTGCAAGCTGATGGGATACCGCCGATTTTGTCATGCTCAAAATGTTCGCAATGTCGCAG
>CAZNCH010000164.1:0-2975 GCA_964571555.1 uncultured Lachnospiraceae bacterium
GAGGCAAAATTAAATTGTATAGGGCAAAATTAAAAGGTTTGAGCTACCGTCTGCGTTCTATCCTGCGAAGCACTTCATCGATGCGGAGCTGTGCCTTCTTTACCTTCATACTATCTGCCACGCGCTTTGCGTATTCGGTTGCGCTCTGTACCGTCAGCTGCCGCAGGGAAAACATATCCTACAAGAACAAGAAAAGCGTACCGATCCCCGAGCACGATTGGATCATCACTCGGGACACGCAGGAAGCCATCATCGACGAGGAAACCTGGCAGACCGCGCACAGAATCAGGGAAAGTGGCCGTAAGAAAAAGATGATCATGCACGACAAGGGGCCGCTGAATGGCCTACTGTTCTGCGACACCTGTCAGAATAAGCTCTATTTTAAACCCACTCCGAGGCTGAAGAAACACGATGGATGCTATATGTGTGGCTATCACCTTCATTACAATCTCTGCTCTACCCATTACATACGGCGGGATGACCTGGAGGCGGTCGTGCTCGCCCAGCTTCGCAAGATCACGGCGTTTGCGAAATCACATGAGGACCAATTCGTCAAAATGGTGGAGCGCAAGACAAGGCGCAACGGCGAGGACGTACTTCGTAAAAACGAGAAGGAGCTCGCCGAGGGGCAGCACCGCCTGAATGAAATCGACCAAATCATCAACCGACTTTACGAAGACAAAGTGGTCGGTGACCTCAGCGCGGAGCGGTTCGCCATAATGCTCGACGGTTTTGAAGCGGAGCAGAAGCAAATCCGCACCCGATGCGAAAAACTCCGAGTTGCCATTACGGAGGACAAGGAGAAAACGGATGACGCGGGACGGTTCATAAAGCTGGTCAGGCAGTTCACGGACATGTCAGCGTTGACTACCGAAATCGCGGCAACGCTGATCGAAAAAATCCTCATTAGCCAAGCCGAAAAGGTGGACGGTCAGCAACGGCAGAGGGTCCGAATCGTCTACAACTTCATAGGCGATGTGAGCGAGGAAATTTGAAGGGTAGCGGCTCTTTCGGGGATGGCGGAGCCGCCTGTATTTTGAAAAGCTGATTGAAAAACTTTTCTTAATGAGCGAGGATCTCGGACGCGTTTATTCAAACAAAAAAACCTCCCCCCATTGCTTTCGATACTCTGCGATCGTTTCGCATCTTAATGCGCACAAAGTCTACACGTTGCTCGCAAGATTACAATTGATATACCATACTCTCCCGCGGTATGCCATAATATAATAATTCGACGTGGTGCTGATGGTGCTCACCTTTTGGGAGCCCTCTTACTCACATTTTTACTTAACAAACACAACGGTCGCGAAGTACATTTCTCCCATAAACTCCGTAGCACTCGAAGAATGCCCTCAGGAACGAATGATTAAATCCCCAAGAATGGCTTGACACGCCCCAAAACGGTATGAGATAATGGAAGAAGAGAAAGTCACGCGGAGGCGAGCGGAAATGAACCAGATGAGCTTCAGCGATTATGAATACAGCAACCGGAAGAAGAAAACGAGGTGGGATGAATTTCTGGGTATCATGGAGGAAATTATCCCATGGGATGAATGTGTCAAGTTCGTAGAACCCTACTACCCGACAGGGGCACGCGGGCCCACCCCGAAGGGAATTGAGAAGATGCTGCGGATACCTACAAGCTACGCCTTCATTAAAAATCTGTTATGAAGGGATCGCAGATGCGGGATTGATTTATTCGCCTGAGTCCAATGCATTTGCCTTTGAAACATAGAAGTAATCAAGAAAAGCGAACTGTATATACCAGTTACAGAAATTAGGAGGAGATAGTATGAAGCGTATCGTATCAGTTATTCTTGCCACTCTACTAATCAGCATATTCTCGGCTTGCTCCGGGCAGGCTGTCGAACTGACAGAACAGCCGGCCTTGTCCCCGACGGCGACTGAATCTACATCAACGCAAGATAACAGTATGCCGACCGAACCGACTCCGAAACCCGCGCTGGAGAGAGAGTCCTACTCACTGATGGACATTTTCGGCGAAGAGTTCAATCCCTTTGGTATGGAGTGGCCTTGTACTGTGGTCGCAGCATCCTTCGATAAGGGCGCAGCAAAACTTGATGGCAGAAACCTATATAGGCTCCTCATGACCGGCAGCGGCATATATGCCTGCATCGCCTATCACGCCGATGTCGCGGGGCTGGGGCTTGACGAAGCCGGAAAACTTGAGCTTTTGGAGGAATACCGCACAAACGGCTACCTTGAGTTCACCGGTGCGGACGGGCGCATTGTTACCGTTCGGCAGGCGAACCCCGACGATGACCGCTACGAATATGTAGAAGCCGACGGTAACCAAGGCTTTACGGGCGCGGGCTGCGTCATCGAGCTGACGTATTTTGTTCCCGACTCCGACTTGGGGAAATATACGCAGCTTGTGCGAGATAATTACAGCGTGGAGGGTTTAGCCGTTATTTCGGATTACTTGAATGTTGAGACTGACTTTGCCGAGTGCAGTATCAATGCGAATCTCCATAAAGGTTCGGCCGACGTTTCGGTCGTCTATTCTGTTCCGAATATTGACACGGTAAGGGAAAACATTGCCGCAAACGTGAAAAGCGACTGGTGGGAATGGAACGGCAACATGGAAACCGAAATTGGCAATAGCGACGCAGCAGGTTACAAGCTCACTTTTGACAGTAATAGCGGCGTTATTACCGTCAGTCAGTGGACTAAGGGCTTCAATGCTCCCGAGGGCTCTCTTACGGCACTCGGCTTTGACTTCGACGAGGCGGGTGTGTGCGGCGTGTATGAGCAGCGCGAGCCACATTATATCTCCATCGCCATCACGCGTCCGGAATGGAGCGAGCACCCCGATGGCTGGAACATCGAGTTTATGGATAGCGATGTGAACGGTTATAGCGTTATAATGTGGTATTACGCCGATGAAGACAGATATGACATACAGATTGACAGGGACAATGTCAGCGCCAAATACACATATTTCACAAAAGGCG
>CAZNCH010000165.1:0-2955 GCA_964571555.1 uncultured Lachnospiraceae bacterium
ATTCCGATTAAAATAACGGGATTAACTTTATTTTTGTTTTTATCGCAAATTATTCTTCAGCAGGTAACAACAGGATTTTGCGAAGAAGCATTGAATCGCGGATTGTTGCTTGAAGGGTATTTTTGTACCAATATGAGCAGAATCAGTAAAGTTATATATGCATTGATAAGTTTTATACTGTTTGGTCTAATACATGTTACATCAGGCTGGGATACGTATACGTTTCTGTATACAGGAACCATTGGATTTGCCTTTGCAACGATATACCTGAATACTCACAATTTGATTCTTCCGATGATTATGCATTTTATTTATGATATTTTTGCCAATATCGTTTACTACATGAAGTTTAATGATTCTGTGATATTTAACACATTCTACTCAGTAAATGAAGTTATGATAGGTATTATGTTTGTGGTATCGCTTGCAATGCTATTGAAGGATAAAAAGATGTCGAATGCATGCGAACAACAGGCTTAGTAAATTAAAATTTCCTAGAGCTACCCTTGGTGGACAGTATTATCGGAAGGATGATTTTGACAAATTTCCGACTACAATGCGAATATTCTTCCGATTCACATGCTCACAAATCTCCGATTTAATATTGAATATTCTTCCGATTTATGATAAACAATAACTATGGAAGGAGCTGCTTTACTATGAATAAAAATTATATTCCAAGATTATTTGATCAGATAATAGAATTTTCGTTAAAAAGCAAAGGTGCAGTTGTAATAGTAGGTCCAAAGTGGTGCGGCAAATCTACAACAGCGAACAGATATGCTAAAACAATAATTGATCTTATGCCATTAGACAGCCGTGAGGACTATATAAATTTAGCTAAAATAGCTCCGGGAAGTCTCTTAAACTATGGTCCTAAGCCTATACTAATAGATGAATGGCAACATATATCATTTATTTGGGATCAGGTTAAATATGAAGTTGATAAAACCGGAGAGTTTGGACAATACATTCTGACTGGAAGTGTGACAGATAAATTACTTTTGGATTCACAGGGGGACAGTAGTCGACATACTGGAAATGGGCGTATAATCCGCAAGATGATGAGAACGCTTTCTTTATATGAAACTGGAGATAGTAATGGTACGGTTTCACTGGCGGATTTAAAGGAAGGAAAGTTCAAACCGACATTTTCAAACAAGACGATTAACGATTATGCATATTATATATGTCGTGGAGGATGGCCACTTGCAATAAATGATGATAAAGAAGTTTCTTTAGCTCAATCAAGAGATTATTATGAAGTCGTTGTGACAGATGATATTTTTTCATTAAAAGATATACCTCTCAGAAGGGATGAGCAAAAGGCAAGAAAATTAATGAGATCATATGCGAGAAATGTTTCTATCCCGGCTGCTGATGAAACACTTAGAGAAGATTGTGCTTCTGGTGACGAAACATTTGATAAAGACGTTTTTGCTAAATATCTTAATGCATTGCGTAATCTGTATGTTATAGAAGAACTGCCTGCATGGAATCCAAATTTGAGAAGTAAAGCAGCTATTAGAACAAAAGAAACAAGGCATTTTATAGATCCCTCTATTGGCGCAGCGGCGCTAGGAATAACTCCTGAAGGAATTTTTAAAGATATAACAACTTTTGGATTTCTTTTTGAATCATTGGTTGTGCATGACTTGCGAGTTTACGCGGATACAATGGGAGCACACGTGTATAAATATCGTGATTCAAAAAAAAGGGAAGCTGATGCGGTAATACAATTTAATGATGGCTCATGGGCGTTAATAGAAGTTAAATTAGGAAATGAAGATGATATAACCCAGGCGAGCAACAATTTAATTAATATTGCGAATGATATTGATTACGAAAAAACAGGTAAACCAGCATTCCTTATGGTGGTGACTAAAAATAAGGTTGCGTATAGGATGGATAACGGTGTATATGCTGTTCCGCTTTGCTGTTTGAAAAATTAGATATATGTTACAAGATAGAATTTTGATAATACGGGCTACCGTAAATTCTAGTTTTCGGAATTAAGCAACTTTCAGTTTGTAGAGCTGATGTGTCAATTTAGGCTTCCGTTTATTGGTGGTGTAGTCGCTCCGGATCAGGGATTTAATCCACTATATACGGATGGAGAATACAAAATTAGTGATACAACAATGATAGTAAGTCATGGCCTGGGGAATAGTATAATACCTGTAAGATTATTTAATTATCCCGAAATAGTATGAGTCGAAATGAAATGTGAAACAGGAGAGAGCAAAAGATGAATGTAAGATGTAAATCATTTTCGGATAATACAATGATTCCTAAGAAGCATACCGGATATGGTGAAGATATTTCACCTGAATTTATAATATCAGATATTCCGGATGGAACAGTATCGTTTGCAATTATCCTTGATGATTTAGATGTACCCTGGCATAAAGATTATAATCACTGGATTATTTGGAATATTCCCAGAATGGAGTTAATACCTGAAGGATTACCTAAAGGGGGAAATATTAGTAAGCCTATAACTGCCTGTCAGGGAAATGCATGGGGAAAACAATGTTATCGAGGACCCAAGCCACCCTTTTTTATGAAAAAGGCTCATAGGTATGTTTTTTATGTGTATGCTTTGGATGTAAAACTTACACTTGATATCAATTCTAAGAAGAATGAACTCATTACTGCTATGAATGGGCATATATTAGCCGAAACCAGAATTATAGGATTATATAAAAATAAGTAAATATTTTGATCATACGGTCTAAAGAAAATTCCGATTACAGAGTAACGGTAAATTTGAATAGGTCGAAGATATGGAAAACATGAAGTTTTTGTTGTGAAAAAGATGTCTATTAACTTAGATATCTTTTTTTGAAATACTATTGAATTAAATTTTTAATTCACTTAGGCTTTTTATAGGACGTCCAAATAATATGATTTTTACTGCTTTACAGGAGGAAGTTTTGATGAAGAAAGTTTTAG
>CAZNCH010000166.1:0-2914 GCA_964571555.1 uncultured Lachnospiraceae bacterium
ACGTGTGCTCTTCCGATCTTACAGACGGCGAGGTCATCCTGAAAACCAGCTACAAAGAAACGATACCAGGTGAAAGCCGCGAAATTGACCGCGGCAGTCTTGCAGCCTATCCGCTTGACTTTACGGCATTTGAATCGGTATCAGAATTGGAGGTACAAAATGGCTGATTACTTTTCTATTAAAGAGCTTCTGGCCACAACAGAAAATATGGCCATCATCCGCGACAACTCTGGCAACGATGATGGCACCGATACCCTGACTGGTGTCAGCTGGTGTATCTACAATTCTGTTGCTGCAGAAAACATCTATGTAAATGGCAACTCGTGGATGGGCATTGGCAGCAATACCGAACAGGTCAAAGTCTGCAGGCGTGATGCAAAGGTATGGACAATCCGACGTGAGGAAGGAACGATCTATAACCACTATAAATTTCTGCGCATCCGCTGGGAGGGCTATGCCAACTACAGCGTGACCACAGAGGATGTAAGGCTTGTCTGGGATCTGCTGCTTCTTGATACCGGGGACATTGTCCTGCATTTTGAAACGCTGCCGACGAATACTGCTTACCTTGGCGAATCCGCTCTGGTTACGACATCAGGTTCAATCTCCTTTACGCCAGCAGCCGGGTCGAATCTCTCATTTTTGCATCAGGACGCAACCGGGACAGCCTTCGTTCAGTCAAACGACCTTCCAGTGCTGCTTGACCCATATAACCGCAGGTACCTCATCACGGATGCCACAAAAGCCTTATACACGGTTTCAAATGGAGCGCTTTCCAAACTGACGGATACCGATCTGACCGCAGAGATATTCGAGACAAATGGCGTACAGGAAATCCCGGATGGTGCTTTGCTTCTTTCCCTGAAAGACCCGACCATCCTTTACTGGCATGATTCCAATAACCGGTTCCCGCCCTTTCAGGCAAGTTACACCGGAATCCCGAAGCCGCAGGTCATCTACTCGGAAAACATCGACATGTCCGATGCTTCTATTCTTGGCATTGAAAAGGTAACCGCCGACTGCGATGACGCCACACTCCTTGCCGTATCATTTGATGCTGGGAAAGCTTGGTGGACATATACCGGAACGGAATGGGCGCAGCTTTCTGAGGAGAAATCCGGCATGTCCAAGGCCGCGCTGGAAGCCATCTCAACCGATGCATGGTCGGAAAAGGCCATCACCGGGCAGCTTATGTACCGCTTTGTGATCAGCGGAGAAGCGGGCTTTGTGAAGGCGATCACAACCGACTATCTGAACAGGGAGGAATAAACATGCTCAAGGGAAAAAGCACAATAGAACTGACAGACGTCCACACGGGCAAAAAAGAAATATACCGGGATGAGAACCTTGTAACAGAGGCAATCGCGGACATCTTAAATACCAATATCCAGGGAGCCATGTTTAACAATCCCTACTTCGACGGTAAATATGGCGAGGACTGGATGCTGCCAATCTACAGCAGGCTGACGGGCGGACTCCTGCTATATCAGAATCCGGTTGAGGAAGATCCTGCAAATATCTACGCACCGCTCGATAATCCGCTCATAGGATACGCGTCCAATGACGCAAACAATACGGAGGACATCCGGCGCGGCAGCAGAAACCTTACAGAAAGCAAAACTGTGGATGGCGGTTTCAAATATGTCTGGGACTTTGCGACCTCGCAGGCGAACGGGACAATATCCTGTATTTCCCTCACGAATGTACTGGCTGGCAAAGGAACGCAGTATGACAGCAATTACTTTGTGCGTTTAAAAAGCGATAACGTCATTTCAAACATACCGGGAAACCAGAGCAATTATCAGGAGAACCACCGGACATATATCAAAGACGGTTATCGTCTGGAGATGATCCCTGTTTATAATTCAACCTCGGTTACCCTGAGAAAGGTATCGGAGGATTATCTCCATGCCAGACTTATGCAGCGGCCATACAGCTTAGTTGCTACGGATGCAGTGGAAGAAAAAACAATCGAGCTGAACCACTATCCATACTGGTATGCCTATAGCGGCGGGAACAAGGACGGGACGATTGCTCCCTATAGCAATTCCAGCGATGCTTTTCCATATCTGTTCCATGCCGCAGATGGCAACTGGTATGGAATCAGCCGGAGGGACAATCAGAAATACAGCTATTCCTCCGGCAGCACGGATTATTACAATCACGAAAGCTACGAATGGTTTCTCGATACCGTAAGCGCAGAAAAGGCAACCACGCAAAAAATCATCCTGCCTGCAAATACTTCAGAAATCAGTCATATCGGTATGAGTGGGAAGTGGCTTATGTTTGCTATTGGAAATACAGTCTATCGGATTGACACAACCAGCGTGGCCAATATCGAGGTCGTGCCCAATGCATCCTACAACAGCTCAAGCCTGCATACCTTCCTCATTGACGATGATGTCGTGATTAACGATTGGTATTACTTAAACGGCGAACCGAAGCTGCATGTCCGCAATCTCCAGTCAAACGATTATGCAAGATGGGGCAGAAAATCTATGGCAAGATATAAGGCCTTCGCCTATCAGGAATACTACTGCTCCTATGGCAACTATTACTTTTACAAGGATCTGTATCTGTATACGCCATATCTTGCGACCATCAACAATCTGGCGACTCCGGTCATCAAGACGGCAGACAAGACGATGAAAATCACCTATACGCTGACGGAAACGCAGTCGTAAACAACAATCTATATGCACTGGGCGACCTTCCTGCGAGAGGCCGCCTTTTTCATGCAAAAAATCAAAGGAGGAATTTCTCATGAAAGAATTCTGGAACTCGTTACAACTTATTTTTGCAGCTGTCGGAGGCTGGCTTGGCTACTTTCTTGGCGGCTGCGACGGCCTGCTCTACGCGCTGCTGATCTTTGTCATCTGCGACTACATCACCGGCGTCATGGGTGCGATCAGCG
>CAZNCH010000167.1:0-2901 GCA_964571555.1 uncultured Lachnospiraceae bacterium
AGAAGCGTACCGCTCACCGGTGCAACATAAGCCACACCAAACATCCCTCCGACCCCGATATGCCCCAGGATACTGCGATTCCCCCCGTAATCGTCTCTCCGGATGTGTAGGCTGCCTTTTGCAAGGACGAGGATATCACCGAGATGTTCCCCCTGACGAAGCACATTTTCACCCTTGTTATATGTAATCAGTCTTGCCCCCAGGCAGGAAAGCATCGTGCCGATCTCATCCTCGCCAACGCCGGAAAACAACTTTGTCCTTTTCAATATAGGAATAAATTCTTTCATGGTGCAAAACTGCTGATCGCCGCGGACTGCACAGCTTATGCCTACGCCAACATGCACGAGGAATTTATGAAAGGCAGGATTACCGTGATCGGCTGTCCCAAACTGGACGCTGTGGATTACACCGAAAAACTGACCGCGATCATCCGTGACAATGAGATCAAAAACGTAACCATCGTACGTATGGAAGTGCCCTGCTGTGGCGGGCTGCAGCGGGCGGCAGAGAACGCGCTTCAGGCAAGCGGTAAATTCATCCCCTGGCAGGTCGTTACGATCTCGACGGACGGACACATTCTGGATTGAAACTGAATGAAAGAGGAAACGATAGATAGAAAGAAAACAGAACTGCTGATCCAAGGATGGTTCACGACCATCAGCAACGTAAAGACACCAAGGACCGGGACATATCCTCTGTGATCATAAGCAACTGCTTGTGCGGATGCCCTTGAAACAGAAGATGTTTCTGAAATGTTCAAGCCCATTATAGGGGCAACTATCAAAGGACTCAGGTTTAAAAATCAGTACGAAGGAAAGTTGAGTTTTGAGAACGGATACTGTTTCATTGAAAGTATCTATAATAAATCTTTCAATGTAATGCTGCTGGATGAGGCTAACGCGCCAAAGTACTAGGAAACAGCAATAAATTGCATAGTAGAATCCTTATATAAAAACATTACACTTTTTCAGAGACAAGGAATATCTTGCAGAGATTGGAGTCATCCGGGACGACTTCAACAAAAAGAATGGTCTGCCAAAAGCCGTTTAAGAGGGTGTCAACAGAGGTCAACAATTTCACAAAAAAGAAAGACCCTCGAAAACATTGAGTTTTCAAGGGTTTTTCAAAACACTTATGCGGAAGATGGGACTTGAACCCACACAAGCGCATTGCTTACAAGATCCTTAGTCTTGCTCGTCTGCCAGTTCCGACACTTCCGCGCATTTGCCGCCCGTTTACGCGACCTAGATATAATAACATTATTAAATTGAAAAATCAATCACAACTTTTTCAAAGGGCAGGAAATAATTTCTATCAGGCAGCAGGTCAAATCAATCTCCCCTCCCGACATACTCCACCGCAAATGACTCCGGAGCGGGGTAGGTTCCGTCGAGAACACGGGTGGATAAGGCTCTCTTTTCATCTTCATAGCTCAATTCCATCCGGCAATAAGCACCCGCTTCATATTCATAGCCGTCGCCGGCGTCGAGGTAGAGCGTGAAGACGCCGTCCGCGCCCTCATAGATAAGAAGCTTCTCAACCGCTCCGCCCAATTCATCCGCATATTGCAGCGGTGCGGAAACCGGAACGATCGCGCCTGCGCGCACGAATACCGGCATCTTCTCAAGCGGCGCATCCGCACTGATCCACTGACCGCCTTCATAGTAATCGTTTGTATCGTAATCATACCAGCCGTTCCCGCGCGGCAGATAGACACTGCGCTTCTTCGGAATCCCCGATAAGGGAACGGAATCCGCTCCGTAATACATCGGTTCGCAAACGGGAGCCACAAGAAAGGCGGAACCGAGTAGGAATTCGTCGGTGACGGACGCGCAGACAGGATCCGCTGCATCATCCATAACCAGGGGACGCATCATGGCCTCGCTCTCAAAATGTGCCGCTGCCCCGATCGAATAGAGATAGGGCAGCAAACGATACCGTAATCTGAGATAGGATAGAATCGTCTCGTAAAACGGATCTCCCGCCTCACCGAACTGCCACGGTTCTCTGGGCGTATCCGTCCCGTGCGACCGCATGATCGGCAGAAAGGTTCCAAACTGCAGCCAGCGCACATAAAGTTCACGATAGCCCGCATCCAAAACACCTTCGTTATAATCTCCCTGCCAGAACCACAACGGCAGATGCGCCGTATCATTACAGCCGCGGTTCTCATATTGATCCTTCACAACGAAAAAGCCACCGATGTCAAGCGTCCAGTACGGCATTCCGGTCAGATTCATCTTCATGCCTTCCACAATCTGTCGTTTCAGCGTCTCCCACTTTGCCGTGATATCGCCGGACCAGAGGATCGTGCCGTATGCCTGCGAACCGGCATAGCCTGATCTGGTCAGGTTTACGACGCGCTTCTTCGGATAGGATGCCCGCCAGTTCTCGTAGATCCCCTGGGCATGGTAGAGTCCGTAGGCATTGAGCCGTTCCCATTCCATCGATTCCCTGGACGCATCGGTTACGACCTGAAACCGCAACTCTTCCGGCTTCTTTCTCTCTCCGCTCCAGTCCGCATCGGAAAACGGCTCCGCATTGTCGCACCAGAGCGCATCCGTTCCGCTCTCCATGATCTCTCGTTGACACTGCTCCCAATACAGTTTCCGCGCATCGGCGCTAAAAACATCATAGAGATTCGAATTCGGCAACAAGCCGTTTATCTCCTTGAATTCCGCATAGTTCGTCGATTCCGGACTCATATTCGGCCAAATGCTGACCATGAAGCGAATGTTTCCATCATGCAGCGTGCGCACTGTACCCGCAAGATCGGGATAACGCTTTCGATCGAAAAGTTTCTCGCCCCAAAGCGATTCTTCCCAGGAACACCAATCCTGCACCAGACAGTCGATGGGGATCTGTTTCTCGCGGAACATTGTTGCAACCGCAACCAGTTCT
>CAZNCH010000168.1:0-2893 GCA_964571555.1 uncultured Lachnospiraceae bacterium
GTAAGCGTCAATTCAAGGACACATCAAGCCGAAATCCTCTAGCATGCATTGGGCAAGTGCCTTGTATTGCCGCTTCATAACTCGGCGCAAAGCCGCCGCATTGGTGCCGCATGCTGAGTCAACGGTATCAAATCCGGTTTCAAAGAGGTAGAAGTTGACTGCATCTGTCAGCTCGGCATTCTCACGATACATCTTATCACATCGCGTAATAAACTCATGGTTAAAGTCAAGAATGAAGTCTAATGAATCGAGATCACCGTTGACAAAATCACGAGCCATGCCGATCACGTAGTTAATGTTGCTGTTTTTTCTCATAACGTGCGATCTCCTTCTCGCTCATGCGGCAGACGTCGGGAATAGCAGATGACCATGGCAACGCTTTCTCAACCATCAGCATACCGTCCTGCCGTATCGTTTCAAAAACATACTGCAGGTAGGGAAGTGGCTTAAGCCTGTTTTCAATGGCCGTTTGAATAATTCCGTACAGGCTGGCGGAAGTTCGCGCGCCGTTCTGCGTATCACAGAAAAGCCATGCTTTCCTGCCCATGACAAACATCTTGATTGAACGCTCTGAGCGATTGTTGTCTAATTCGACACGGCCATCCTGCAGAAATTGAAGCAATCTAGGACGCTGATTTTTTGCATAGGTCAGCGCTTTACCCAGCATGCTCTCTGGCAGGATCTTTGGCGTAAGCATCGTTACCCAATCAAAGAATTCCTCCGCGATCGGTCTTGATTTGCTCTCCCGTAATCGTAGACGTTCCTCCGGATCTAGCTTGCGCCGTCTGGCTTCTTTTTCGATCGAGGACAGCGCCTGACAGTATGCAATTCCTTGTGCTTCTGGCAAATTCTCCGTTTTCTGCTTCTGTACGGCGAGTGCATCGTCAAAATAGCGCTTCATATGACTCCAGCAGCCGCACAGCGTGACGTCTGGTTCTAACTTGTTATATCCTTGATATCCATCCACGATTAGTTTCCCTTGGAACCCGCTGAGAAACTCCTTTGCGTACTCTCCGTTTCGCCCGGGTTGGTAATCATACAAGACAACGGGGTGCTGCGCATACTCGCTTGTTCGGTACAACCACATATAGCTTTTGTTCTGTGGTGTTTTTCCCGGCTCATGCAGCACCTGTACTGTGGTTTCATCTGCCATCAGCACAGAATTCCGCAGCAATTCTTGTTTAAGCTCTCTGCTCAGCGAATCCAACAATGCTGCGCCCGCAATGATCCAGTTGCTCATGGTTTGCCGTGGAAATACCAGCCCCATGCGCATGAAGTCCTGCTCCATCCGGTAAAGGGGCATACCGCAGCAATACTTCTGATTCATCAGATAGGCTAATGCGCTTGGCGAAGCCATGCTCCTCGGAATCAGTGCTTTCGGCGCTTCCGCTACAATAATCGGCGTCGCGGTTCCATTCTTCTGGCAATTTCGGCAGCTATAGTATTCTGTTACATGCCTTTTGACAGTTACCCGCGCCGGTATAATATCTATTTCCTTGTGCTCTTCAGTTTTCATGACGTGCAGATGCTCGCCGCACTGCGGACAGACCCGTTCTGCCTCGGGAAGCGTATGCACAATGACTTCTTCTTCGAGATCCTCGTAATTTGCGCCGCGCGCCGCTTTCTTACGCTCGTGTGCCGCAACGGTGATCGTTTGCTCACTCTTGCAGGCGTTATACTCTGCCTCTACGTCATTAAACAAAGAAAGCTGTTCTTCCACGCCGTTATATTTCCCTTGCTCTGACGACGTGCCAAACCGCTTTTTCTGCGATAGCTTAAACAAATCTTCGTAATATTTCTTGAGCGCCTTCAGCTCGCGGTTTTCTTCTTCCAGATCCTCGATTCGAGTTTTCAGCGCTGTGTTTTCTTCCTGTAGCTGCGCTGATCCCTGCATGTTTTTCTCCCCTCAACTTCCCGATTCTTATATTCTTATTTTACCATAAGCTGGTCGAAAAGTCTAGATATTTAAGCAATATTCAGGATTTTAGCACTTCATTTCTCTTCAGCTTTTGGAGAAGACCCGGCGCACGAATAAGTCCCTTTAGATCCTCCAAGGACAGGTTCATTGTCTGCTCCGTTCCAGCCTCCGGCCATTTGAAATGTCCCCGTTCCAAGCGCTTGAGCAGCAGCCAATATCCATTGTCTTCCCACAGCAATATCTTAAGACGATTTCTGCTTCTGTTGCAAAATACAAACATTGCATTCTCGTACGGCTCCAAATGAAAGCTATTTTCCACCATCGCCATTAGCCCATTGATCTGCTTGCGCATATCCGTATCGCCGCAGGCTAAGTACACTTTGGTTTTCTCGTTGATTTTCAGCATCCTGATCGTATGGCTTTTGCTACATCCGCCAGCCAACGGGCATCTGTTCCTTCTTCTGCCATGATCACACAATGACCGATTTCTATTGTGATTTTTCGTGTTGACGGTTCCGGCTCGTGCGTTTCCGGGCTAATTGCCACAGGCAGCCACTGCGCCGCCGTTCGTCGCTCCTTCGGTTGAGTGCTTTTTCCCACGGCGTTATTCCCGTCATAGGGATTTTCTTGATAATAAAAATCCCTTCCCAATGCTTCGCATACCTGTTTATACCGATAATAATATGTCTTTACGCTTAGCCCCGCTTCGTGACACCATTGTTTTACCGTTCTCCCGCTACCTTTACATTCACATATCTCGGCCGCCCATGCCTTTAGTCTTGCATCTCGCTCTATGCTGAAAATTGTCTCCATCTTGCCCTCCGCTAGATTTCCTTAGGAATCCTTGAGGTTTCCTATTCCTTGCTTTGGGTTATTCTCTCATGCCGCCCGCCCATTTTCCATGTGTCCTTGAAGTGACGCTTACTTACTATTCATAAAATCCTCCTGTTCTTTGCCTGTTGCCTACTATTTGCA
>CAZNCH010000169.1:0-2864 GCA_964571555.1 uncultured Lachnospiraceae bacterium
CAGAAGTAAATTTATAAGGCTGTAGTTACAGAATGAGATGCTGTCACTACAGCTTTTTTTCTATTTTAATGTTATAATTAAAGATAAGTTTTAAATTTTTAAAGTCAATTTTACATATATAAATTGATTTGACATGGAATATGTTATAATGATAAAGCACGAATTGATTTTTGGAAAGGAGGACACATGTTTAAAATAGATAATAAGATTAAACAAGAAGCCTTAAATTTTTCAACTTTGCAAAACTGTTTAAAAATGACAGAGGGGAAATTTGAGCCAATTTTTGATTCATTTATAGAAGAATATAAAGGAATAGAGTCATCTCCTATTTTAGATTATCTAGATTTGTATGGTAATTATTTCAAAATTAATCAAAATGAATTAAATCATGAATATGCTTTGGCTTCTGCTCAGTTTTCAAAATTAAAAGAATCAGATGAGATAATAAAACGGGGAACTAGTGATTATCCAGATATGCTGGAATCAACGGAAAAATCACCCAGATTTTTATATATTAGAGGTAGAAAAAGTCTTCTATATGAATTGCGTAAGGTTTCTCTTGTTGGTTCTAGAAATGCGACTGACAAAGCAAAATATAACACGGCTAGGCTGGCCCAAAAACTTGGGAAAAATGGGATAACCGTAGTATCGGGCCTAGCAAAGGGGATTGATGTTTCTGCACATAAAGCAGCACTTGATTTAAGTTTAGATACTATTGCAGTAATAGGAACCCATTTAAATCAATACTATCCGGCAGAAAATAAAGAAGTGCAGTTAGAAATAGAGAAGAAGGGCCTAGTAGTTTCCCAATTCTCTCCAGCTTCTAAAACTCAGCGCTGGTTCTTTCCAATGAGAAATCGGGTTATGAGCGCTCTCTCTCTTGCGACAATTGTTATGGAGGCAGGGGAAACGTCTGGCTCTCTTATTCAAGCTGATTATGCTCTTAAACAAGGGAGATTGGTTCTTCTACCTGAGAGTGCATTAGAAAATAAACATATAACTTGGCCTGAGAAGTTTGTTAAAAAAGGAGCCAAGGTTATGCATAATCCTAGTGATGCACTAAAGATTTTGGCAGAGAGTAGTTTCTTTAAAGGGGAGTTTGATATTGATGAAGAATTAGAGCTTATCCCTTTAGATTTTTCGTTAGATATTGTCTCTGAGGAAGGGAGAGATAGACTTGCTTAGAAATGTTAGTGAGATAAAAGTTATTGTTTTCCATATTTCTGATTCTCCGATTTTATCAGCTAATGATTGGGAAGATGTTCAAAAGATTTATGAGTCAGAATATAATTGTATGTTTTTAACTGACTTAGATCAGTTGCCTGATTTTATTGATGATAGTGACATTATAAAAGTTGAACCTCTTAAAATGGTTCTGTGGCCTTCGTTATCTCTATTTGACCACATTAAAGAGCGGTTTAACGCACAGACATCTGAAATTATTCTAGTTTCTAAAGATTCTCGTTTTACTAAACGCTCTATGAAGCTATTAAGCGGGGTTATCTTAATATCAGAGAATATGGTAAAGTATGAACAATTAGATAATACCCCAGATGCTATTTTCCATAATTTTAACCAATTCTATGAGTTAGTTGTTCTGGATAATCTTGTTGGAAGAAATTATTTTGGTGAAAATCAAATCCCTCTGCCAACTAATCAATTTAGAAGTAGATATATTCACTGTCTATATCCTATTTCGGATTTAAAAAAAGTGAGATTGTTTTCGCTGGGAAGATATTATAGCTCTAAACATTACATGCACGAAATGCATCCGTATTCTAAAGCGATTATTTCTAATAAAAGCTCCAATAGTAAGTTATTTGGAAAATTTAATATTAAACTTTCAGACCTTATTATCCAAACAATAGGGTCTTTTCCTGATAGTTTTAAACTTGATGCCCTTTGTTACGTTCCTCCACGTCCCAATGAAGAAAGTAGATTTAGTGATATATTCGAGCATATTTTTTCACAAACAGATAAATGGATACAGCAACTTGAAGATATTTCACCATTTTTAATTGCGACAAGGGATTTTGAAAAACAGAAATTTCTGAACACTGAAGAACGTTTAACGAATGTAGAAAATGCTTTTACAGTGACAAAAGTCTTGACTGGGAAAAATGTTATGGTTATAGATGATGTTGTCACTACTGGTGCAACATTAAAAGCCTGTGCAGAAGCACTTTTTCAAGCTGGAGTGGAAAGCGTGTCTTTTTTTGTCTTTGCGATTAATCAACGTGAGCAATCTGGTTTGTTTTCTGAATATAGAGCAGCCTGTCCTTATTGTTTGGGAGACTTATATTTGAATATTAATTCAACTACCTACTTACCTTTTTATAGTTGTTCAGATTGTCGACGTACCTTTGATTACGACCCCGTCATGGAAAATTTAAATCGAAGAATTAGATAATTTGAGTTACGTTTAATGGTTCAATTCGGATATATTTTGAATCATCACTGGTAATATTTTGGCTAAAAAGGTGTCTAAAGTCGATCTTAAAGATAAAGTAAAAAAAGTTTGGATCTTTAGTATGTTTTTCGTATAACAGTATTATTTAAAACTCTATCAATCCCCTTTCGTTCTATAGTATAGTTACTCTCTATCAGCACATGTCGAGTGTGTTGCTCTGCTCGTAAAAGCCTAGAAACCTTTGAACGAAAGCATCTTGAAAAGCCTTGGAGACAAGGCTTTTTAGCTTGGGGTGGGGAAGTATCAGAGTGAGAAAATTTTTAAAGTGGGTAGAAGTGATAGCTAGAAATTATCAGTTTCTATTTCCATTTACCCTTTGGGTACGTGTTTGTTTCCATCGACAAGGAGTTTGTGGGAATAGAAATATACCCACCATCCAAAGTCGTCTAAATGG
>CAZNCH010000170.1:0-2841 GCA_964571555.1 uncultured Lachnospiraceae bacterium
TGAAATATTGAATTTTCAAGGTTCAACACACCTTATGGGTGTGGGAAGTTTTAGTTATTCATTTTAAAGTTGCAATTTACGGAAACTCAAGCTCACATGCCCGCTTAGCGCAAGGTGATGTCTTCGGCTTCATTGAATGCCGCAATCAGTTGTACGCAGATATCACTGCAAACGGAGAACGAGCGGTCGATGTTGCACGATCTGACGTTGTATTGCAGACTGACGCCGCCGTCGTAGTACCGACAGACAATATCGGTGTTCTCTTTCGTATTGAGCGTCTCCTGAGACTGCACGAGACTTTGTTCGATGATGGCAAGCGCACGCGTAATATTGCTGTCCAGCGTAATGCGGATGTGTTCCGGACGGTTCGCCTCTCTCTGCATGACCGCATTGTCGATGACACAGCTATCGATCAGCGAATTGGCAAGAAAGCAGATGTCTCCGTCGTAAGTGGTAATGGACGTCCTGGTCAGACCAATGCGCTTGACGGTTCCGGATGCGAACTCACCCACGGCGTTCCGAATCCGGATCTTGTCGCCCTTTTTGAAGGGGCGGTGAATTAAGAAATCGATCCCGCTGATCACATTGGTGAAACTTTTCTGTAGAATCAAGGTTGCCGCCGATGTGACAATTGCGGTAATGATCGTGATGGTTATGGTTGACATCGTTTTACCTCCTCTCCCATTCCCTCGCCTGCCGTCCTCTTTCTCCTGCTCACATCAATTCTATCATACTTTCCATGACATAGCGTGTATTTTATTTCATGCCGGACGAACGCAGCGCATCCCCGCGCGGTTTTATGACGGAAGCGGAACTGATCACGGTCTTCTGCGCATGATTTCATCGCCGTGCTCTTTCAGCCACTTACGGCACGCATCGTAATCGGGACAAACCGCACGGACTAACGCATAAAAACGCACGGAATGATTCATCTCCCTGCGGTGACAGAGTTCATGCACTACAATGCTGTCAATCACCTCGGGCGGCGTCAGCATCAGCAGACAATTGAAATTGAGATTCCCCTTGGAAGAACAGCTCCCCCAGAGGGTGCGCTGGCTGCGAATCGTGATCCTTCCGTAGGTAACGCCGATACGCGGCGCATAGTATGCAACGCGTGTCGGGAGATACTGCGCCGCATGTTCATGAAGCGTACGCATTTCTTCCCATGTCAGTTTCCGAACGTATACTTCTCTCTCCCGTTCATGACGCTCCCTGTTCTTCGCAAGATGCTTGATCACCCACGTTTCATGCGCCGCAACGAAGCGGTCGATCGTGCGCTGCGTCGCGCGAAAAGGCGCGCGAACAATCACGCGCGCTCCCTTTACTTCAAGACTCAATGTTTTCCTGCTGCTTCGGATCAACTCGTATTGCATGATTTCACCCCGAAAGGACGTCGGAATCAGACCAGTTCCGCCATCGTATAGATGAGCTTCTCGGTCTTCTCCCAGCCCAGGCACGGATCGGTAATGGACTGCCCGTAGCATACGCCGTCCACTTTCTGCGCGCCGTCCACAATGTAGCTCTCGACCATGAAGCCCTTGATCAGATTTTTGATCCTGTCGTCGTGACGCGTCGAGTAGAGAACATCTTTGATGATGCGCGGCTGCTCGAACGGATCCTTGCCGGAATTGCAGTGGTTCGTATCAATGATTACGCTGGGGTATTGCAGGTTGCGCTCCTCATACATGTCGCTCAAGCGGATCAGATCCTCATAGTGATAATTCGGTGTGCTCTGCCCGTGCTTGTTCGTCGATCCGCGCAGGATCGCATGCGCATAGGGGTTGCCGCCCGAATGCACTTCCCAGCCGCGATAGATGAAGGTATGCGCATGCTGCGCCGCCTGAATCGCATTCAGCATGACGGTATAATCGCCGGAAGTCGGATTCTTCATGCCGACGGGAACGTCGATACCGCTTGCGGTCAGCCTGTGCTGCTGGTTCTCGACAGACCTTGCGCCGACGGCGACATAGGCAAGCACATCGTCAAGGTACTGGTAGTTGTCCGGATAGAGCATCTCGTCCGCGCAGGCAAAGCCCGTTTCTTCCAGCGCTCTCATGTGCATGTGTCTGGTCGCGATCAGCCCCTTATAAAGATCGGATTTGCCGGTCGGATCGGGTTGGTGCAGCATGCCCTTGTAGCCCTCGCCCGTCGTCCGCGGCTTGTTGGTATAGATGCGCGGCACGATCAATATCTTATCCTTCACCTTTTCCTGCACCGGAATCAGCCGCGAAATATAGTCCAGCACGCTGTCTTCACGGTCTGCCGAGCAGGGGCCGATGATCAGCAGCACCTTATCGCTCTTTCCTCTGAAAATCGCCTCGATTTCCGTTCTCTTTTCTTCGATTGTCCTGCCCATTTTTCCGGTGGTCGGATACAGTTCCTTCACCTCGGCGGGCAGTGCCAGCCGTTTCTCAAAATCCATATTCATAATATCCGCTCCTCTTTCTGCTCTGTTGCTTTGCTGCGGCACTGATCCTGACGGTTTGTTTTATCATGATCCGTGAAATGCCGCGTGTCAATCCGTTTGCTGATCGAACCTGGCTCTTCGCTCTTTCGATAACTGCATCTTGGCGCGCAGACGCTTCGCATCTCGATTTCCGATCTCATTCCGAAGTTCGGTCAACTCGCTGATGAAATCATCGATTTCCGCGGTCAGCACCTCCGCATTCAGAAAGAACAGTTCGCTCCACATCACGTCGTTGATGTTTGCAATCCGCGTCAGATCGCGGAACGAATCGCCGGTATAATCGACCAGATGCGCGTTATCATTGCAGGTCATAAACACCACAACAATACAATACATCAACTACAACACATAACCAATCATTTTATCATATAGAT
>CAZNCH010000171.1:0-2732 GCA_964571555.1 uncultured Lachnospiraceae bacterium
CTCTTCCGATCTGTCTCCTTCGTAGTAACGCTCGACGTCCTGTCCGGTTACCTTGTTAAGCCATGGCAAATACCGCATCAGCTTCTCGACGTCTCCCTTGTATTCGTCGAGAATCTCTTCGCGTTTCGTGGGTTCAATCCGTCCGTACATGCCATCTCCCCCTTTTCCTTTCCCCCGTATCTATGCTATACTTACCGCATTGGCACGATACCGTTTTATTATAAAACACAACTGTCACAATGTAAACTGTTGATTTACATAAATCTAAAATTTTTATATATTATAATAACAACTATTATAGTAACTAATATACCAGATTATATGAATAAAATACAACTGAACTTCACCGAAAAAAGAATCCTTTATCCGATTTTCTTCCTCTCCGCCGTTTTGTTCCTGCTCGCCTTTTCGCTCTGGGAGAGTCCGCTCTACACGCATTGGTACGGCTGCGACGCTTCCTTTTTCTCTATGGCGGGACGCGGCATCACGCAAGGCTGGGTTCCCTATGTTGATTTCTTTGATCTGAAAGGTCCCTGCTTTTTCTTCCTGGAAGCCCTCGGACAGAGCCTTTTCAAAGATCGTCTCGGCGTCTGGCTGCTGGAAATCCCCTTTCTCTTTGCAAGCATCGTACTGATCTACGAGATCGGAAGGCTCTTTGTCAGCCATGCGAAAGCCCTCGCGATTCTCTGCATCGTTCTCTTCCTGCATATCGGAACGCTCTGGGGCGGCAATACGCTCGAAGAGTTCATGCTTCCGCTGAACCTGCTCGTGATCTTCCTGACGCTCAAACAGGCGCAGCCGGCGTTTGATTTCACTCGCCTGCGCTGGTACGTGCCCTACATCACCGGTCTTAGTTTCGGCGTCATCTTATTCAGCAAGGTCACTGTGGGCGCACCGATCGCCGGCGTCGTGATCACGGTGACGCTCTGCCTGCTTCTCGCCGGAAAACGAAAGGAACTGCTTTCCTATTTGGGACTCTCTTTCCTTGGCGTCCTGACCGTTGCCGCACCGCTCTTTCTCTATTTCGGCTTCCATCACGCGATTCCCGAAATGCTCTACTGCGTCTTCCGCTTCGCATTCAAACGCTCGCTGGACTACTCGGAACGCTTCAATTTCGAATGGGAAGTAAAATGCGCAGGTTGCTATTTCGCCTTTTTCCTTGCGATCCTGCATCCGAAGCGCATCAAACGGCCGCTGTTTCTTCTCCTGCTTTCCACCTCGATCTCAACCTGGCTGCTCCTGCACCTTGGGGTACCCTTTCTCTACTATTTCACGACGATGTATCCGGTGCTTGTACTCGCGCTTGCCGTCTTTTTGGATCTCTATGATCCGCTGGTTCTCTTTCGCAATGCAAAGCAGTTTTTCTGTCTCTTTCTCCTTGCCGTCATGCTTTATTTCTACGCGCATTCTTCTCTGGATACCGTCAACACCTTTTTCTTCGGACGATCCGTCCCCTGGTATGAGAACGAATACAAAAGCGCAAGGGATCTTGCCGCTCTGATCCCCGACTGCGACAGAGATAAGGTTTTTTGTTTCAACGTGGATATGACCTGGTTCGAAGCGAATCAGATGCTTCCCTGCAATAAATATCAGATCAATCTGCCGTTCTTCATCACGCTTGATGCGAACATCCAGACCGATCTGATCCTTCTCTTGAATGAAACGCCCCCGAAGTGGCTGGTGATCAAAGACTCCTTCCGAGACGAACTTCCTTCCCTTTTTGAACTTGTGGCGTCGAAATACGACTGCATCAGCGCCAACGACAGCGGCAGTCTCTATCTGCTTCGGGAATAAGCCCGCATCCTGACCGCACTATAACTGCTTTCTCCAGGTTCTTGCCGTAAAGAGCAGAATCATCGGGAAGAGTTCGAGTCTCCCCGCAAGCATATCAAAAATCATAACCGACTTCGACAGAATCGAAAACGAAGCGAAATTACTCGTCGGACCGATCTGCGCCAGACCGGGGCCGATGTTGTTCATCGTTGCGGCGACGGCGGTAAACGTCGTAATCAGATCGAAATTATCCAGACAGAGAAGCAGCAGTGAGATCACGAACAAGCCGATATAGGTGACCAGATAGGTGTTCACGGAACGCAGCACATTATGTTCAACGCGCTTCCCTTCCATTTTGATGATTTTCACACTTCTCGGATGGATCATGCTCGCCATTTCCTTGAACATGGTCTTCCCAAGAATCACGATACGCGACACCTTGATTCCGCCGCCGGTACTGCCGGCACAGGCGCCGATGAACATCAGAAGCACCAGAATCGCCTTCGAAAAGGTCGGCCAGAGATCGAAATCCACCGTGGAAAAACCCGTCGTGGTAATGATGGACGCCACCTGAAAGGCGGTGTGGTGGAAGCTGTCAAACAGAGACGAAAACTGCCCGCGCACGTTCCATGTGACCAGGAGAATTGCGGCGAGGATAATGAGCAGATAGTAGCGCACTTCCTCCGAGCGGATCGCTTCCTTCGGTTTCCGCGCATAGAGCAGAAAATAGATGTTGAAGTTCACACCGAAAAGGATCATGAAAATCGTTGTAATCGTCTGTTGATACACCGTATAGTCCGCGCAGCCGGAGTTCCTGACCGAATAACCGCCGGTGCCCGCCGTGCCGAAACTGATACAGATCGCATCAAAAAGGGGCATCTTGCCGACGAGGAGCAGGATCAGTTCCAGCACCGTAAGCACCAGATAGAGACCATAGAGGATCTTCGCAGAGAACGGAA
>CAZNCH010000172.1:0-2722 GCA_964571555.1 uncultured Lachnospiraceae bacterium
GTCGGTCGGCTCAATGAGCTTCTCACAAAGGTGTCAAACGCCAGAACCGGGCTTCTCTATGCTTCGGTGATGGACGACGGAGACACTACTGTGGAGGTCTCGATCACAGTGCGCCGTGGATAAGGAGGTGACGCCGGATGGCAAGCAAATATCAGATGATTTTGAGCATGGCGGAGCATACCGCCCGTGACATCACGCTGAACGCGGATAACTGGATGCAGTTCCTCAATACCGCCGCAAACAACTACAAATACCGATTCAAGGAGCAGGTGCTCATCCACGCGCAGAAGCCGGATGCCACTGCCTGCGCGGAGATAGAAACATGGAACCGACTGGGGCGCTGGGTCAATAAAGGGACAAAAGGCATTGCGCTTCTTGTCGATAGAGAAACGCCATATAAACTGCGCCATGTGTTCGATCTCTCGGACACCAACACCCGCGTGGGCGCGCATATCTCCCTCTGGCAGATGCAGGAGCGTTACGAAGATGCTGTTACCGAGGCACTGGAAAACAGCTTCGGAGAGATTGAAGATAAGGGCGGTTTTGCTTCTGTTCTCATGGCGACGGCGAAGAATGCCGTAGAGGATAACTTTTCAGATTACCTCTCCGACCTGATAACCGTCAAAGGTGACAGCTTTCTGGAGGAACTGGACGACCTCAACACCGAAGTGTGGTTCAAGACAGCCCTAACAAGCAGCATCGGATTCATGCTATTGACCCGCTGCGGTATCGACGCGCGGGAGTTTTTCGGGCGCGAGGATTTCACGCGTGTCTTTGATTTCAGTACGCCGGAGACGGTCTCCATTCTCGGCGGCGCGGCCAGCGATATCTCCGAAATGGTGCTGCGTGAAATCGGAGAAACGGTCAAGGGCCTGCAAATTGAGGAACGAAAGCAGAATCACACATTTGCGGACGCCGGAGCTTCCGGCTACAATAATGGCGGAAACCAAACTACCGAAAGGAGCGATGAAAATGGAGCTGACCTATACAATGCAGGGAGATTATCTCCTACCCGACCTGACCGTGCCGGAGAGCCCGACGCTGGGCAAATATGGAATGCTGCGGCGCATCTACCTGCGAGACCACAGGGACGGGATTTACACGGGGATGCTGCTGTCGGGCAAGCTGAACAGCCATCTGGCGGATATCGACCGGCAGGCGAACGAGATGATGGAGCGCCTGACCTCGGAAATGGCGAAGACGCAGGGCGTGACAGAGAGTCTGAAAGCATCGGATCAGATGCGCTGGGTGCAGATGATGAACAACATCAGGAGCTCGGCGGAGGAAGTCGTCCTCAGCGAGCTGATTTACAGCTAAGCGGACATGACTTCAACCGGGGCTCGGAAATACCCTATTACCACGAAACCAGCGAGAAAAACGAGCTGCTGCGAACCTGCTTTGCGCTCAGAGAACACAGACCCGAAATCACCGCGTTTTTCGCTTCCAATGAAGACGAAAAGGAACGCGGTGATTTCATTAAGTCCTTTTTCGACAATGCCTATACAGAACTGGAGCTGAAAAACGGAACGCGCACAGGATACCGGGCTTATGATGATGTGCTGCACCTCTGGCGCGGTAAGTATCTGAGCCGGGAGAAGGAGGATTACCTCCGCTGGCCGTATGTCGCAAACATTATCAACGGCATGATGCTTCTGGACGAATGGCTGGAGCCGAGTGAAAAGCTCCTGCCCACACAGGCAGAGCAAATTTCTTTCATAGAACAAGCGGAGTCTCAAAAGGGCTCCGCTTTCACTTTGCCCCAAGAAGCCATCGACTATATTCTCTGCGGCGGTAGTGGCGTTTCAGAAGGAAAGCTGCGTATCTTTGAGCAGTTTGCTTTGAAGAAAAGCGCCGACGAAAACGCTCGTTTTCTGAGACAGGAATACGGCACCGGAGGGCATTCAAACGCCATACCGGGCAGCAGCTTGTGGGAGAACCACGATGGCAAGGGCATCGCCATAAGCAGGGGCTTTCGGGGAAATGAAGGTTTCGCCGAGGTCGTATTGAAATGGCCTGCCGCAGCAAAGCGCATCGCCGAGCTGATAGCCGCTAACCGCTATCTGAACAAAGCGGAACAGGCGCAGTACCCTGCATATCTGGCTGAGAGAGAAGCCCGTGCTCAGCGCCAAAAAATCGGCGAGGACTTCATTTCCCTGATCCGCGACTACAATGATTTTCAAACCCAGCTTGGCAATACCGCTGCCTGCCTCAATCAGTATGTGCTATCCGACTGCGCCAGCCAATTTACCGTTGGCAGCAAGACCACCTGGACGCTTTCCAGCGGCAATTTTATCCTGCCCCTGATGCGTGAGACCCTGACTGGCATCATTTCCGAAGGAACACACCACCAGGAACGAGCCGAGGCGTTGTTCGAGCAGCTCAACTCGGATATGGCCATGAAGCTGGAACCGTCCTACGACGAGCTGAATCCGCCGCCTGAGCCGGAAAAGAAATACCGCTTCTCGCTCGGCGATACGGTCTATCTCGGCGCTCAGGAATACGAAATCCTCTCTTGCGACGATACCACTGTCAAGCTGTTTGATACGAGCTTTCCGCTGTTCAACAAGGAGCTTCCCCGCGACGAATTTGACGCAAAGCTCAAAGAAAACCCGCTGAACGACCATCTGCTGCAAACCGTGGAAGCCGCCTCTGTTCAGGAAACGGTTGAAGCACCGGCTGAAAGAAAAAGCAGCGGCAACGCACTCAGATCGGAAGAGCGTCG
>CAZNCH010000173.1:0-2702 GCA_964571555.1 uncultured Lachnospiraceae bacterium
GTGGCAGTCAGCCAGATCAAGATTGACGGCGTTCTTCATGAATTCAGTTCCATTCCGGGCGTCAAGGAAGATGTGACCGAGATCGTTATGAACGTTAAGAATCTTGCGATCAAGAACAATTCCTCTTCTGCAGAACCGAAAACCGCGTTCATTGATTTCGAAGGGGAAGGTGTGGTTACCGCAGGCGATATTCAGGTGGACTCGGATCTTGAGATCTTAAATCCCGATCTTCAGATTGCAACCTTGAATGGCGGCGCTGACTGTAAGTTATACATGGAGTTGACCATTACCAAGGGAAGAGGCTATGTCGGCGCAGATAAGAACAAGTCCGACGACCTGCCGATCGGCGTGATCTCCGTGGATTCGATTTATACGCCGGTAGAACGTGTCAATATGACCGTTGAGAACACGCGTGTCGGTCAGATCACTGACTTCGACAAGTTGACGCTGGATGTGTTCACGAACGGAACGCTTGCTCCCGATGAAGCGGTCAGCCTGGCGGCAAAGGTGCTGAGCGAGCATTTGTCTCTGTTCATCGATCTGTCTGAGAATGCGAAGACGGCTGAGGTGATGATCGAAAAGGCGTCTGACGACAAGAAGATCGTTCTCGAGATGAATATTGATGAACTCGAACTTTCCGTTCGTTCCTATAACTGCTTAAAACGCGCAGGCATCAACACGGTGGAAGAACTCTGCTCCAAGACGCCCGAAGATATGATGAAAGTTCGTAACCTGGGTCGCAAGTCGTTGGAAGAGGTGCTTGGCAAGTTAAAAGAGTTAGGGCTTCAACTGAACGTATCCGAAGATAATTAACCGTAATTCCAAATTACGCCGGTAATTCCAAACGGTTCGGCGTATCACTATCTAACTGGGCGATAAGACCAAAAGGCGCGACCGGGTGGCACAGGGTGCCGGAAAGGAAAGAAATGGCAAAATACAGAAAACTTGGCAGAACAAGCAGCCAGAGAAAAGCACTGCTTCGCAATCAGGTGACCAACCTTCTCTATCACGGAAGGATTGTGACCACCGAGGCGAAAGCAAAAGAGATTCGTAAGATCGCAGAGAGCATGATCGCTCTTGCGGTAAAGGAAAAAGATAATTTCGAAACGGTTACCGTACAGGCGAAGGTGCCTGTGAAGGACAAGGACGGCAAGAGAGTGAAAGAGGTCGTTGACGGCAAGAAGGTGACCAAATTCGATACGGTGGACAAAGAGATCAAGAAGGATCTTCCTTCCAGATTACATGCCAGAAGACAGTTGCTCAGAGTATTCTACCCCATCGTGGAAGTTCCGGCGGAAGCAGCGGGCAGGAAAGCGAAGACGAAGAAGGTCGACATGGTTGCCAAATTATTCGACGAGATCGCTCCGAAGTATGCGGATCGCAAGGGCGGTTATACCAGAATCATCAAGATCGGTCCTCGTAAGGGTGATGCGGCGATGGAAGTTGTGATTGAACTGGTTTAAGAAGTATTTGCAAAAGCCCGGGAGAAGTTCCCGGGCTTTTTTCCAAGGAAAACCTATGCACATAATTGAATCGAATCAACTTGCTTTTGAATATATACGCAGAGATAAGGACGGAAATGTGGACGGAATCGTCCGTGCGATCGACGGCGTTGATCTTTCGGTCGAACAGGGGGATTTCATCGCAATTCTCGGACACAACGGCTCCGGCAAATCCACGCTTGCCAAGCATCTGAATGCGATCCTCTATCCGACGGAAGGGACGCTGTTTGTGGACGGAATGGATACGACGGATCCGGACAAATTGTGGGATATCCGACAGACGACGGGCATGGTCTTTCAGAATCCGGACAACCAGATTATCGGTACCGTGGTAGAGGAAGACGTCGGTTTCGGACCCGAAAATATGGGAGTTCCGACGCAGGAGATCTGGGAGCGTGTGGTGGAGAGTTTGAAAGCGGTGGAAATGTACGAGTACAGAAAGCATTCCCCAAGCAAACTCTCCGGCGGTCAGAAACAGAGGGTTGCAATCGCCGGGGTGGTAGCCATGCATCCCAAGTGCATTGTGCTTGACGAACCGACCGCAATGTTGGATCCCGTCGGTCGGAAAGAGGTGATCCGCGCGGTCAGAGCGCTGAACGAAGTGGAACGCATCACCATCATTCTGATCACGCATAATATGGAAGAAGCGATTTATGCAAACAAGGTCTTCGTGATGGATCGGGGCAGGATTGCAATGCAGGGCAGTCCGCGGGAAATCTTCTCGCGGGTAGAGGAACTGAAACGACTGCGCCTGACGGTTCCGACGGCAACGAAACTGGCATGGGAACTGAAGAAGGCGGGCGTACCTCTGCCGGACGGAATCCTTTCGCCGGAAGAATTTACGGAGGCTGTATGTCGATTATTGTAAATCATGTCAACTATATCTATCATCCGAATACCACGTTTGCAATTCGGGCGTTGGACGACGTCAGTCTTCAGATCGGTGAAAACGAATTCATCGGTCTGATCGGACACACGGGTTCCGGTAAGTCCACGCTGGTGCAGCATTTGAACGGTCTCTTGAAGCCGACGGACGGCGAGATCTATTATAACGGGGAAGATTTCAGCGATAAGGATTTCGACCTGAAAACTTTCCGCAGCAACGTCGGGCTGGTCTTCCAGTATCCCGAACACCAGTTGTTTGAGGAAGATGTGTTCACGGACGTCTGCTTTGGTCCGCGTAATCTCAAACTGGAGAAG
>CAZNCH010000174.1:0-2676 GCA_964571555.1 uncultured Lachnospiraceae bacterium
CATGGCCGTCCATGCTGGCGCACTCGGGGGGCTGGCTGCCGCCGTTGAACTTCTCCGTGTAGAAGCTAAAGATCGGATGGTGATAGAGGATCACAGCGTTGAAGTCCTTTGCCATATCGGGGCTCGATGGATCGTCTCCGGGCACCTCGTAGCTGATGCCGCCGCCTGCGGGGATACGGATTCTGTCGAATGTGGGCGTGAGGCCGTCCATTTCCTCGCTGAACAGGTCGGAAAGGTTGATGCTCTCGGTGAGATAGCCGGTGTTTTCGATGGCTGCGATGTCTTTGCTTGTCATATTGATCAATCTCCTTTTCGTTATTTCGATTTGGTCATGCGGATCGAGGGCTTTTCGGCAATGCGCACAAGGCCGTCAAGCCATTCAGGAAGCGAATCGTCATTGTTCGCTTTGAGTTCCTTGAGGGTTGCCTGCAGCGTTAAGCTGTTGATGGTGAACAGATGCTCAAACCCATGCTGCTTCATTTCTGCGTACAGCTGTTCCTTCGCTTCGGGTACTGCCGCAGGGAACTCCCGAATCACAAGGCTGAAGCTGCGGTCGCCGCGCTTAAAGCCGGTGCATTCCTCCTGCGTCATGGTTTCAATGAGCGCGTCCTCGATCAAAGTGATGTCGCCGTTTGCCGCTTTGAGCTCGTCCTCGAGCTGCGCCTTGCGGTCACGCGCTGCCTTGAGCTTGTCCGCAAGAGTGAGCATGTAGGTTTCTGCCATATCGTTATCCTCCAATGAGTTGTTTGTAGTCATCGACGAGCAGGCTGGCTACGTTCGCTTTCTTTTTGAGCGCTGCCATGACCGTTTCATCGATCGTGTCCTTGCAGACGAGGTGGATATATATGCCGCGCTTCGTCTGTCCGATCCTGCGGATTCGCGCCCGCGACTGTTCATAGTTCGCAAAGCTAAAATCCAGTGAGTAGTAAACGCATACGCTGGCGGCTGTGAGCGTTAAGCCCATGCCGGTCGTTTGCAGCTGCCCGATGAACACCCGTGTATCGGGATCTGTCTGAAAGCGCTCCACCTGCTCGGCGCGATCCGTTACGTCGCCCTTGATCAGCGCGTATCCGATGCCCTTTTTTCGGAGCATGGCGCTGATGGCGTCGATCTCAGGGATGAATCTTGCGAACACGACAAGCTTCTTGTCTTCGTCCATGCAGCTGTCGAGGATATCTTCGAGCGCCTCCAGCTTTGCACGGCTGACCGCCTCCACGATTTCATTGGTATCGTCACGGATGAATCCGCCGGTTACCTGTGACAGCCGCAAAAGACGCGTCAGCACGTTCCTTGCAAGCACCTCGCCGCCCATGAGCTCTGCGAAGCTGTCCTTATCGATGCCGTCGTAGATCTGCTGTGCTTTGCGCTCCAGCTTGACGGGACGGATCTCCTCCACAAACTCCGGGAGCTCGACCGCTTCATCAATGCGAATGCGGTACGCGATGCTGTGCGCCTTTTCAACCAGCTCGTTCAGATGCTTGTACCCAACGATTTGGTGATTCTGGAAGCCGCCGAGAATCGCATACTTGCCGCGGAAGCTGTAGAAGCTGCCGCCGAAGATGCTTTCGTCAAGGAACTTGTACTGACTGAAGAAGTCAAGCGGGCTGTTTGTGATCGGTGTGCCCGTCAAGATCAGGTTGAAGCGGCTGAGCCGACCAAGCCGGTGCAGTGCCTTCGAGCATTTCGCCTGCGGGTTCTTGATCTTACTTGATTCATCACAGACGATGAGCTCTGGCTCCCAGCGCACGATTTCGCTTTCCAAGCGCCAGCAGCTTTCGTAGTTCACGATTACCACCTGCAGACCGCTGCCGTTCATATGCCGAATCGTATCTGCCTTCTTGCCGCTGTCGCCGTCAAGCACTGCCGCCGTATAGAGATATGCAGCAAATTTCTCGAACTCCTGCTCCCAGACGGTCACAATGGATTTGGGTGATACCACCAGCATCCGAGAGATGCTGCCGTTTTCGAACAGCGTTCCTGCCACCGCTATCGTGGTGATCGTTTTGCCGGTGCCCATGTCCATGAGAAATGCGCAGCCCTTACTTGTCGCCATTGCCTCTGCCGCCTTCCATCTGCTCCATCGCCAGTGCCATGTGCAGCTGCTTGTGCTCCCGGTCGGTCATGATGAGCAGGTTTTCATATCTGTCGTCCGCTGCGATTCCATTGAGGTGATGTACAACCTCGCCTTTTGTCAGCGGCCTTTCAAGATACGCTTGCGCAGTTTTGCGCGATCGCCTTGAGCTTGGCATGCCGCGATCCGCCACACTGCACAGCTTGTTTCGCTCCTCATTGAGCTTGGTCAGGTGCTTTGCTTTATGGCGACGGGACAGGGCGGCATAATCGACGTTTTTGCTCATCCAGCGATTCCGATGCTCTGCACAGCAGAAGTTGTGCTTTGCAGGTGCGCTGCGCTCAATCGGCTTGCCGCATTCGTCGCAGTACACCCTCATTCAGCACCGCCAATTCCGAATGTCCGCAGCGCATAGTTGTATGCGCGGATCTGGTGCTGGTAGGGCGTGGCCTTGATCGGCATCTGGAATATCGGGGCTTCGTCCGCCGCCGTTTCCTGCTGCATTTCGCTGCACAGCTCTCCGCTGAGGCTTACACCAAGCAATCGCAGCAGCGCTGCAGTATCGAGGGAGTAGGGGACTACCCATGCCTTGTCGTCCGCATCGT
>CAZNCH010000175.1:0-2638 GCA_964571555.1 uncultured Lachnospiraceae bacterium
TTCTTTTCATACGATAGTTATCGTGTGAAATAGAGTAAAAAAGGCATCTGAAAGCAGAGCAATGATAACTGCTGACGGATGCCTTTTCTGTATCGTAAATTCTACGAGTTCTGAATCGTACAGAATGTTTCCTTCCTTCCCTGCCTTCTCTTCCTTCCCTTTTCCCCTTAGAAAGAAAAGAGAAAAAACAAAAAGAAAGAAGCAAAGAAAAATAAAAAAGATAAAAGAAAGATATACCTCTTATTCTATCTATCTTATCCTATCCCATCCTTCTTTCGATTCCCCCTCTGGGGGAATCTATTATTTAGCGGTCAAAAATGAGACCAGAAAGGACGATTTTATGAAGAAAACAGTTGATTATATTGATTTGTGCAGATATGACAAGGAGCTTCGCTATGCAGTTGATGTAGAAGTGTGCTCTGATAAATTCCTTCTTGGAGATAAAGGAGACCAGCTTAGATTTGCTGTATCAGAGTATGGTTACAACAGACTTTTGACAGATTCCATTGATGGATTGATTGATATTAAGGGCTCAACACTGATGATTGATGCGTTTGATTATCCAGAGATTACAACAGAATCTATCACTGAGGAGCTTAACAGAAGGCTTGAAGAGGGTGCAGAGCGACTTGAATTGTTATTCCCTAAAAAGGGAGAATCCAATGAGTAAGCTGTTACGATATGAGCAGGAGACTATTATCAATTTCAATGCCGGTGAGAAAATGGCAACAGTGTACACCGCAGATCCTGCCGTTATAAGGAATCTTGATTCATTAGTTATCGAGTACCCAGACACCTTCAAGTGCATTAAGGTAAATGATATCAGCAAAACCTATGAGATGCCTAAATCATCCGTTACTTATCGTAAGCCTAGAAGGCTGTCTGAGGAACAAAGAGAGCGTGCGCGAAACAGAATGAAAATAATAAATGACGCAACAAATTAAAGTCTGTTAAGTAAATCAGTAACCATTTTAGGGTCTGCAATTAGACTTAGTGCAAAACTCTTCTTGCCAGCATCCTTTAATGAAGCACCAATGTGATAACAGGTTTTGTCATCAAGAATTAAAAATCTATCGTGGAATGATTCGTCAATCTTTATATCAACAGTTGGATATTGGGTATTAAATTTCTGTATTTCAGAGGAGGTCAGTTTATTTCCACGTTTAAAGGTGTATATCGTTACAGGAATATTTGTTGCCTTCTTGGAAAGCAAATCGAGAGTTCCGGTATCAACGTATCCATCAATCAAAATAATACTTTTCTTGGCTTGGGATATTAGTGATGCTAATAAGCTGAACGCATCATATATTTGTCCGTCAAAATAAAGCTTTTGTTCAGACTCCTCATGGTCTGAGATGTAGTTAAAAATCTTATCAAATTTAGCGTCGGCATCTAGCTTGTACTCTAATTGACTAAGTTCTACAGCTCTAATTCTTTCAAACATGAGAGCATTTGAGGCGATAAAATGACGCATCTCAATAAAAGCATTCATTATACCTATGCTGACAGCAATTGCCTGATCACTGCGGAGTACAGCGGAAAGCATGGATATTCCCTGTTCTGTGTATGCAAAAGGTAGATATCGTCTTCCGCCTGCACCATCATCAGAATTTGAGGTCGCAATTTGCGACCTCAAATCTGCAAACTCTTCTTCGGTCAATTGAAAGCAGAAATTTTCTGGAAATCTTTTCTTGTTTCTTTTCATGCTTTCATTAAGTCGCTTGGTCTCAACGCCATAGAGCATAGCAAGATCACTGTCTAACATGATTTGTTTTCCACGGACAGTGTATATGAGGTTTTGTACTGTTGATGTATCTATAACAGCTAATTCTGTTGGTATTTTATCTGTTTTATCCATAGTGAATCCTTTAAGGGTTTTGTATTTGAGGTCGCAATTCGCGACCTCAAATTATTATAGCATCTATGTGGCTAATCATAAAGAAAAAAAGGAGGATTTTAAATGATTTATGGCTATGTAAGGGTCTCGACAAAAGACCAAAATGAGGACAGACAAATTATTGCATTAAAGGAAATGGGAGTTCCAGAAGGCAATATCTATATGGATAAGCTTTCTGGAAAGGATTTTGAAAGACCTCAGTATAAAAAGCTTCTAAGAAAGCTGAATGAGGATTCTGTATTATTTATCAAATCCATTGATCGTTTGGGAAGAAATTATAGAGATCTCAGCGAACAGTGGAGAATTATCACTAAAGAAAAAGGTGCTGATGTTGTAGTGATAGATATGCCTATTCTTGATACAAGGAGAGAAAAAGGCTTATTAGGAACATTCATTAGTGATCTGATTTTGGCGCTATTATCCTATGTTGCAGAGTCCGAATATCAGACAATACATCAGAGACAAGCAGAGGGAATTGCAGCTGCAAAAGCTAAAGGTATTAAGATGGGGAGACCTCCAAAACCGTTACCAGAAAATTTTTATGAAGTATATCAGAAATGGAAGGCTGAGAAAATATCAACAGCAGAGGCTGCAAGGCTTGTAGATATGCCGGTATCAACCTTTAGATATAGAGCTTCGGTATACAAGAATGCCGCTTTATCGCAGGAGGCAAAATAAACAAAAAGGTGTACCTTTCTGTTTTGTTTTCATAAATTGTCGCATACAGATTCAGTTTAGGTG
>CAZNCH010000176.1:0-2577 GCA_964571555.1 uncultured Lachnospiraceae bacterium
TTAGAAGATTTATCCTTTTCTTGGCAGATAAGCGAGCGATGTGCTGCCCGAGCATGAAAAAAAGATAATCCCTTGCAGTCACTTTGGTGTGCACCCCGTCAATAGGACACGGAAAAAAATAATGGATTTGCGGTTCGCCTGACTGGCGAGCCGCTTTTTCTATGCGGCAAGATAATGGTTATGGTATTCCTGCGGCGTCATAATGCTCAGGCGACGTTGCAGCCGTTCAAAATTGTAGTAATGCAGGTAGCCTTCCAGAGCATTCACTAAATCGTTACGACTTTCGTATATATGTCTGTAATACATCTCTCGTTTCAAGATGCCCCAGAATCCTTCCATCGGCCCGTTGTCTATGCAGTGGCCGACACGTGACATGCTATGTATCATGCCATGCTTCTGGATCCGTACATGGAAACTGTGGCTTGTGTACTGGAACCCTCTGTCGCTATGCAGCAGCGGATGGGCATCTGGATTATCTCTCAGGGCCTTGTCTAGAGTACCTAATACGAGCTCGTTGTCGTTACGGTTGCGGATTACGTAGCTTACGATTCGGCGATCAAAAAGATCGAGGATGGCGCTCAGGTAGAGTTTCCGCGTATCTTGCCCGTCGTAGAACTTGAACTCGGTTACATCCGTGACCCATTTCTCGTTCGGACGTTCAGCGTGGAAGTCTCTTGCCAGTATATTTTCAGCAATGTATTGCGGCTTGGACGCACTGCGCGTACAGCAGTTACGCGGATGCTTTATGGTGGACTGTATCTGTTCCTTGCGCATCAGACGTAGCACACGCTTGTCACTGACATGCTCGCCATAGCGCCGATTCAAGTCATCGCGTATGCGGCGGTAGCCCTTGTCGGTATGCTGCTCATAGATTTCCAGAATCTCCAGTACCAGTCTGTCATTCGTCAACTCACGCTGACTCTTCGGCCCATTCAACCAGTGGTAATAGGCAGACCGGGTTATCTGCAGTGCATCACACAGCTCCTGGATACTGTAATCGTTGTCCATGTCCTCATACAGCATCTTTACCGTTTCGTATTCACGTGTCTGGCGCGTATAGCCATAGCATCCCTCCTCTCGAGCTCCTGCATTTTTTTTAGGACATCACGCTCAATCCTGAGCATCCGGTTCTGGTGCTCGAGTTCAGCCACGCGGTCGCGCAGCGCTTCTTCCGGTGTGCGGCTCGGCATTGAACCAATGCGCTTGCCGCGACGGTCTTGCAGGCCAGCCCTTCCCATCTGGCGGTATTTTCTAGCCCATTGGTAGACCTGCTGGTAAGATACTCGGTATTTCAAGGCTGCTTCGCCGTAGTTGTTGTCGTGAGCAACACAATACTCTACAATCTCCAGTCGTTCCTCTTCGGTTGTCTTGCGTGTCTTCGTCATGACAGTACTGCCTCCTGATCGCAGTTTGAATTCATCATGACTATTATAACGCTTGATCCAAACACGTAGCCTATCAATTGATTTGATACGATACTTGGTACATATCTGTGTTGCAGTCCCCTTGCCTGACAGGTAATCTTGCACAGCAGACCACTTTAAGTCAGGAGAATACGATTTACAATGGCGTCCCGGAACTAAGCCTCCTGTGCCATCTGATTGGTATGTTAAAAGCCAATCGCGTATTGTCGCATAACCAATATGGTATTGCCGTGCTGCCCCGCTGATGGTTAGAGTTCCATGTAAGATCGCATTACATATTGCTAATTTGCATTCTAATGGATATTTCTCTTTATGTGGCATAATAATACCCCCAGACAAGACAGTTTGTTTTTTCACTGTCCTATCTAGGGGTATCATATCAAAATTCGCGGCAGCGTTTTTTTGTTTCGATCAAACTAGATTATCATCCTCAGACAGATGCTCGGATACGAAAGGCCAGAGGAACTTCTGCTCCACGAGCGTCGCGTAGAAGACGCGCCCATAGTTTGGATTGTCCGCCATACGCCAGACCGAGAAGACGTGCTTTCTCCGGTCCTTGGCCGTGCGGATGCAGTACGTCACGGAATACGTCTTGTCCGCATCCTCCAGCAGTTGCTGCTCCATTAACTGGCGCACGCGCTCCCGGTCGCAGGCACAGACGATGTGGCTCTGATTCTCCTCCGTGAAAGCCATGAACTCTGTGACATTCTGGCACTCCAGCAAGTCGAGCATCGCCTTGTTGACGAACAGGATCTTGCCGTCCTTCTTCGCCTCCGTGACGAGCAGTGCCGTCGGCAGGTTCTTCGTGATCGTCTCGAGATTGAAGCCGAGCGACGTGCGGTTGAGTTTCTCCATCGTGGGCTCATAGATGCGGTAATGGTTGCGGCCGCGCAGCTTGACGGCGTAGAGCGCCGTGTCCGATTCGTGGAAGAGGCGCGAGAGCGGCATGCCATCACCGTGATAGAACGTGTAGCCGATAGAGACGGAAAACGAATGCGTCTCGCCGTCATACGTGAACGTCTTCTTCTTGTTGGAAAAGTCCTTGATGGCCTTCTGTGCCGCCTCCGGCTCCGCGTCCTTCATGAAGACGACGAACTCATCGCCGCCATTGCGGCCGATGATCTGCTCGTGGCCGAAGTTCTTGACAAGATCC
>CAZNCH010000177.1:0-2501 GCA_964571555.1 uncultured Lachnospiraceae bacterium
GAAATGATATTTATATTGTATTTTATCTAATATTTGATATGATAGGGAATATAACTTAATTTCAGATCATACCGATATATAATTCAGTAACTCAAAAGGAGATAGCAACACCATGAAAAAAAGAAAGAAATTAAAGGTTGTTACCGCCATTATTGCAGCAGGCTTGTTTCTTGTGATTCTTACGATTGTAAGCACTGTATTTTTCAGTATCAGAATGACACAGAACTTCCGCGGAGACAGAGAACTTTACTTCGATAATCTTCACGAAATCGTCAGCAATCTGGTCAATGCCGACAGAGACTATTATCAGGCGATGCTGGCGGCGATTCAATATCAGAATGTGCAATCCAATCCCGCAGATATACCGCCGGAGATGGTTTCCGAACTTGCAGCGGGATATTTAAACGATTACAAAGAAAACAAGCAGCAGGTACTTGACCGAATGGCAGTCGTACATGATATCGCATCGAAGAACCCCTCTCTTTATCAAAACACACTGCTTGAAGACTCCGATATGAACTTCGAAGCATGGCTTCAGCTTTTTGATACCGAGTACGCCGCCTGGGAAAGCAGTTACGACGTTGAAAACACAGCCGGAGACTTCACTCTTTTCATTCAGTCCTTCGATACGGCAAGAGACGATTTGTCGCAAATGAGCGACATCACCGAGAAATGGGCGGATGAAGAAAATGATTTGCGTTCCCGTCAGATGCTCACGCAGATTGCGGCAACCATGTTCAGTTTTATACTGCTTTCTCTGATCATACTGGTTGCGCTGATCATTCTGATTCGATCCATCAAAAAGAGTATTGCACAGATGCTGCAATCGGTTGATAACATGTCCACCGGCGACTTCGTCACCGAAATCAAGGCGGAAAGTACCTTCCGCGAGTTCTTTGCGGTGGAAACCGCCATTGAAGAAATGAGAGCCAAGTTGCAGGATTCTCTGCTGACGGTTTCGGAATGTGCCGATTCCATAAGCGAAATGACGGTATTAACCAAAAAGAGCATTGCCGATTCTCAGGAGAACACCCACAATATTTCATTGGCGGTGGATGAACTCGCACACGGTGCAATGACCATGGCGAGCGACGTTCAGATCACTGCAGAGATCACAGGTGAAATCGGGGACAGCTTCGATCTGGTTCACACGGCAGCGGAAAACAATCTGAACAGGGTGAAATCTCTCCAGAACGAATCCACGATTCTGCAGAACCAGTTGGACGGAATCAGAAAAGCGGATGAAGAGACCGATGCGAAAGCGGGTCAGGTGGCTGACTCCGTTGAGAAGACCGCCGAAGTCGTACAGGAAATCTCCAAAGCTGCCGAAGGCATCATCTCCATTGCCAGCCAGACCAACCTGTTGGCGCTGAACGCATCCATCGAGGCTGCAAGAGCAGGGGAAGCGGGCAAAGGTTTCGCTGTGGTTGCCGACAACATCAAGACGCTGGCGGAAGAATCCAACACGATGGCAGGAGAAATCACCACGATGCTCACCACCATCACGCAGTATTCCAACGACAATAGGGATCTGACCATCGGCATCAAGGAAGCGACCGCCAATGAAGTGCAGGCGCTCAAGAAGATGAGCGAGACCTTCGACGATATGCTGAAACTGCTGGCGGAGACAGAGGATGGCAACAAGGAAATCGCGGGCATTGTGGAATCCATGATCGCAGGCAAAGAAAAGATTCTGGATTCAGTCGAATCCTTATCCAGTCTTTCCGAGGAATACGCCGCATCGACCGAAGAAACCAGCGCTGCCATCACGCAGATTAACGACAATATGGTAACCGTTGTCAAGGAAGCCGATGAACTCGGTGAAATCTCCGCACAACTCAAAGACAACATCCGTTTCTTCACGGTAAAACAGTCTTTCAGTGAAAATGAAATCTGAAGTTTAAATCTAAAATCTTAATCTATCCGAAAACGATAAAACACACCGTTTTCACAGCAATCAGCCGCAGCCTGAAAGGGCTGCGGCTGACTTTCATCCCATCTCATTTCACTCTCCCGACGATTTCCGACTGAATCACGCTCCGTCCCGCGTCCAGAAGATACCGCACGCCCGGAATTGCGGTTCTACGATAGAGAAGGTGCGTATTCGGATTCGCCTGCAGAACCGTTCCGCCGTCCGTTCCCGCGCTTCCCTCCAGAACTCTCCCTGAAACGCTGCAAAACAGATCTTTATTCTCCGCCGCAGCGCTGATCTCGTCTGTCCTGTCACGGAAATCCACTTTTTCAAAATCATCCCGTCGAATTGCGAAGCCGTATTCCACCGCCGTGCAGGAAATCCGGCTGCTGATGCGGTGCGTTCTCACATGTCCCGTTTCATCTGGCGTCACAGTCGTTTCCACGGTAATCCCGGGATACGGGCTCCACACGGAAACCACGCTGTCCGCTAAGATCTTGAACGAAGCGCAGTGCCTTCTCACATAGACACAGCCCGCAATGAAAAAAGCAAGCATATTGTCGGGAGCGCACTCTTCCGGCTCGTATTG